>CAYZWN010000135.1:0-12910 GCA_964482185.1 uncultured Roseivirgaceae bacterium | reverse complement strand
ATAAAAGGATTGGCGGCGCAAACAGCTGGGCAGGCTTTGCTCTGGATGAAAAAAGAGGTATTGTGTATGTGCCCACCGGTTCTGCATCGTATGATTTTTATGGCGGTAATCGCAAGGGGGCCAACCTTTTTGCAAATTGTCTGATTGCACTCGATGCAAAAACAGGGAAGCGGATCTGGCATTTTCAGACTGTTCATCACGACATCTGGGACAGAGACCTGCCGGCGCCACCGAATTTACTTACCATAGAGCGCGATGGCAAATTGATCGATGCTGTTGCCCAGATTACAAAATCTGGATTTGTATTCCTTTTTGACAGGGAAACAGGTGAACCGCTGTTCCCAATTGAAGAACGCCCTGTTCAACAGACTGATTTGCCTGGTGAGGAGACCTGGCCAACACAGCCGTTTCCGTTAAAACCACCTCCGTTTAGCGGGCAAAGCCTTACTGTGGAAAATGTAACCGATATTTCTAAGGAGTCGCATGACTTTATAGCAGGTATTTTGAGCAATGTCAGGACAGGAGAACAGTTTATACCGCCCAGCCGGGAAGGCACGGTTATTTATCCGGGCTTTGACGGCGGAGGCGAGTGGGGTGGCGCTGCAGTTGATCCGAACACAAACATCCTTTTTGTAAATGCCAATGAAATGGCCTGGATACTCACCATGGTTGATGTCAATCCGGGTGGATCAGATCAGCCTGTCTCACTTGGCGCATCAACCTATCTTGCTAATTGTGCCATGTGCCATGCGCCAGATATGAAGGGCGACAAAACCGGAACATATCCAGGCCTTATTGGTGTACAGAATAAATTCCCCAAATCAGAGATCAAGCATATTATTGAAAATGGAAAGAACTTTATGCCCGGCTGGAAGCACATCGGTGATGGTAGAATAGAGGCGGTTATCGCCTATATTGAAGGAAGGCAAGAGCCCGAAGATGCCCATATGCAGGGTATGAATGAAAATGAAAATATCGTTCCATTTACCCATACCGGTTACAATCGGTTTTTTGATCCGTTTGGTTATCCGGCAATGAAACCACCCTGGGGAACACTCAATGCCATCGATATGAATAAGGGAGAAATACTTTGGCAGGTGCCATTGGGAGAATTTCCGGAATTAACAGAAAGAGGCATTCCCAAAACCGGTACTGAAAACTATGGAGGTCCGATTATCACGGAAGGTGGTCTGATTTTTATAGGCGCCTCCAAAGATGAATATTTCAGGGCTTTTGATAAAAACACAGGTGAGGAAGTCTGGAAATATAAACTACCTGCGGGTGGTTACGCCACGCCTTCCACCTACAAAGTTGAAGGGAAGCAATACATAGTGATAGCATGCGGAGGTGGCAAAATGGGCACCAGCGTTGGCGACAGTTATGTTGCATTTGCCTTGCCCTAAAAACAAAAGCGGGAAAATAATCCGGTCAGATATTTTCCCGCTCCACAATGCATAAGCCGTGGCGTTTGCATCGCGTCAAGCTACTGTTATAGGCTTTCGTCCGGTTGCCCGAATGGCTAATGTTATTGAATTCTTCTTTATCGAATATTTCATCGAAAAGTCCAGAACAATTATATGTCTGAGGCCGGAGCCTTTTCAATCTGAGGTGGCAATCCCGAAGGAAGCGATCAGACCCTTTATACGTTTTGTTCAGCGATTTCAAAGAACATCCGGCATCGTACTGCCGGCCTTTTATCCCTCACTTGATAATGCTAAGGTATGGCCGAATTTGACTACACACAACAAATCATCACATTTCTTTCCCACATGTTTTGCACAGAAAATATTCGTTTATTTCACTTTAAATTAACAATTTATCCATGGATATTATGGTCTTATCCACAAGTAATGCACAATCAGTCCTCCGGTGTCGTATGCGAAACCATAATTCGGTTGTCTGATAAAAAATCGTTGTGATGTAAGCCGGGTTTAAATTGATATACCATCAACAATGGTTGTATCGCTTATTCCAAAACAGTCATTCAGGAAAAACGCCCCCTTCAGATACGTTTGGCAAAATTGCCGTTTATCCAAAGGAGGCGATTGCAATAAATCTATACCCCAATCAGCTCAGCCCCAGTTCTGAAATGATATTTTTTATTTTTTCATCCAGTTGTTTCTGAACGTTGTCGTACTCTTTTGCATCAGCTAAAGGTGCTTTTACACTAAAGTAAAACTTGATTTTTGGTTCAGTTCCGGAAGGCCGTGCAGAAACTTTTGTGCCATCTTCTGTTGTGAACTGCAGCACATTGGATTTCGGAAAATCAAGCGTTGCTTTTTTGCCTGTGGCCAGATCGGTAACTTCCTGTAACTGGTAGTCAAACAATTTGTTTACCGTTGATCCCTGAATAGATTTGGGAGGATTGGCCCTGATATTTTCCATCATCTGCTGTATTTCCTCTGCGCCACTTTTTCCTTTTTTCGTAATCGAAATCAGGCCTTCTTTGTAACAGCCGAATTCTTTATATATTTCCACGAGGAGGTCAAATACGCTCATGCCCTGGTCTTTTGCCCAGGCTGTCATTTCGGCGAGCAATGCGCATGAGGATACCGCGTCTTTATCCCTTACAAAATCTCCGGACAGGTATCCGTAGCTTTCTTCACCGCCCACAATAAATTGCTTCTTGCCTTCCAGATTGCGGATTACGGATGCAATGTATTTAAAACCGGTAAGCGTCTCGTAGCTTTCAACATTGAATTTTTTCGCAATATCCAGTATCAGGTCCGTGGTGACGATGGTTTTCACAATAAACTGATTTCCGTCCAGTTTGCCTTTTTCAGCCCACATTTTCAACATGTAATACACCAGCATCGATGCGGCCTGGTTGCCATTGATCAACTGGAACTCGCCGTGATTGTTTTTTGCGCCTATCCCTACGCGGTCGGCATCCGGATCTGTTGCCATAATCAGGTCTGCATCGATGGATTGGGCTTTTTTCAAGGCCAGGCTCATGGCCTCAGATTCCTCCGGATTAGGATAAATTACTGTTGGAAAGTTTCCGTCAGGTGTAGCCTGCTCTTCAACAATGTGTACGTTTTCAAATCCGTATAATTTCATGATTTCCGGAACTAAAGTTATTCCGGTTCCATGGATGGACGAGAAGACAATTTTCAGATTTTTCTGACGTGCAATGACCTCAGGTGACAGCGACAACGCTTTTACCTCGTTCAGGTATTTTTCGTCCACATCGCGGCCAATTTTGACGATCAGGTCAGGATTTTTATCAAATTTTACCTCGTCGATACGCGCAATCTTATTTACCTCTGCAATGATATTTTCGTCGTGTGGGGGCGTTACCTGTCCGCCGTCGTCCCAATATGCTTTGTAGCCGTTATACTCCTTTGGATTATGCGAGGCTGTGACCACCACTCCGCTTTTGCAACCAAATAATCTGATTGCATACGACAATTCAGGGGTTGGTCTGAGTTCCGTAAAAAAATACACCTTAATTCCATTGGCCGAGAAGACAGAAGCCGTCACTTCTGCAAAGTGGTCGCTTTTGTTGCGGCAGTCATGTGCAATGGCTACAGATACCTGCTGGCCGGGAAAAGTTTTGTTGAGGTAATTGCTCAATCCCTGCGTGGCTTTGCCTAATGTGTATTTATTCATCCTGTTTGAGCCGATACCCATGATGCCACGCAGACCACCGGTTCCAAATTCAAGGTCTTTGTAAAAGGAATCAATGAGTTCAGATTGATCTTCTGCATCGAGCATGCTTTGGATCTCAGTTTTTGCTTCAAGATCGATGTTGCTGTTCAGCCATTCCTGCGCTTTATTTTTTATTTCGATATCCATTTTTTAGTAGTATTTTGACATTTAGTTAGACTGTAAAAATAGTATTTTCATATTTGATAATGCTAAATCTGAGTCACAAATCAGTTTTATAATTAAAAAATCTGAATCAGATCATTTTGTGGTTGCGTTAAGGTATAAATGTGCTATTTTCCGTCTATCATTTCCTGCAAAAGCCCTGAATTTAAAATAACATGTTGTCGGAAAACTATTATTTGAGATAATTGTAAGGTATTTTTAATGCAGCACATTATTAAAATAAGGTCTATGCGTAAGGCACACTTTCTTTTATATTTTAAGATACTGTTGTTCTGGTGGATTCCTGCCAATGCGCAGTTACCGGATGGTATCGATATATACAGATTCATTGAAGAAAACAAGATTGATAGCATAGCATACTTCCTGGAGCAGGGACATGATATCAATGGGATATACCCAAAAAACACCCTGCTCGAAATGGCAATTGCCCATAATAATCTCCAGGTTGTTGAATATCTGATCAGTAGAAGTGCCAATGTAAATCTTCAGAATAACAGGAGCTCACCACTTTACATTGGCGTGCACTACGGCAAGATATTTCAATCGAATGAAATTGTCGAGACTCTTGTCAGCAACAATGCAGATGTAAATTTTAAAGCATATTCAGGATATACACCCTTTACGCTTGCTTGCAGAATAGGCAATGCTCAGGCGGCCAGGTACTTATATGAAAATGGCGCTGATCCTTCGATAAATGACAGATCCGGCAGGGATTTTATGTATCATGTATTGCGGGGGAATGAATCACGGCTAATATCTTATTTCATTTCGAAAGGTTTTGAAATCCCGCGCATGTCCTCAGTGACAGACGGGCCCTATGTCCGCCTTACGGATGATGGGGCAACTGAGTCTTATCTTATGAAATATGACTCCATTACCGATAAGGCTGAATGGACACAGAGGGAACTGAATGATGAAGCGGGATGGATGCCTGGCAAAGAACAGATTGATTGGTTTTTAAACCAAAACATCCAGGAAAACAAGACTGAGTTCAATAAAGTGGAAAAAGTATTTGTGGTTAGCGACATACACGGCATTTTTAATGAACTCACCGGGTTGTTGATTGCCAATAGAATCATTGATAAAAACTTAGCCTGGATATTTGGGGATGGGCATCTTGTAATCGCTGGAGATGTCTTTGACCGTGGCGATTTGGTGACTGAGTGCCTCTGGTTGATTTTTAACCTGGAATACCAGGCGCAATTATCCGGAGGGATGGTTCATGTGCTGTTGGGTAATCATGAGTTGATGATTATCAAAGACCTTGATAAAAGATATTTACATGATAAATATGTGCTTCCCTACGCTAAAGCCGGGCTTGATCTCCTGGAGTTGTTTGGTGATGATTACATTCTTGGGAAGTGGCTCAGGTCAAAAAATATCGTTATTAAAATTAATAAAACGCTCATCGTACACGCAGGTATTCCGCCGCAATTTGTAGCATTGGGCCGCACTATAGATCAAATGAATAAATCGTTTCGTCAATACATTGCTGACCCTTCAGAGATAACAGAATCGGACAGGGAACTCATAATTGACCCGGTATGGTATAGAGGTTATTTTGAAAAAACAGACATGAGTGCAGATATTTCAGCGATCTGCAAGTATTACAAATCGAAAAAAATAGTTGTGGGACATACCACCGTAGATAAAGTTCAATTGCTACAACGGAATCTTGTGGTTGGGGTTGGTGTACATTTTACCGGGCCTGAGCGACCGGCAGAGGGATTATTGATCCTTAAAAACAAGTATTACCGTTGCAATGCCAAAGGGAAAACTTATCCGCTTTAATACTCGTTTTTTTACCATTGCTCAAGGAGGCATTTTCCTTGCAGAATATACTTCCGGGTAGTTCTGTAAAGTCATGATTCATGCATGAAATCGGGAGGAATGAATCTATTTTCTGTAAGGATCATGATTTGCCCACACAGAAAAACTCCGATTTATTTGGATTGAATTAAGACTTTTTAAAGTTTTGCCTTTTAATATCGAAGACATGGACATAGAAAAATTAAATAGCGATCTGGTAGAGCTTGTGAGTCGCAGGAATTTATTGGCGTCCATCGATTACAATGATGAAGCCTACGATCAGGTTGAAGAGGAATTACATGATTTTGAGGATGATTTTCTTGAATCATATGAAACATATCTTGAGGAGGCGTTTCAGTCAGTACACGATAAATATTGCCCCGAAAATGACGTGCTTTTACCAATAGCCTATGTGGCTAAAAAATACATCGAAAAGACAGATGACACCGGCCAGGTAACTTTTGGCGTTGGACCCAATGAGGGGGTGCTTGTGGAGTCGGATGATTTTCTCAGGCAGAGTGTGAGACTTATTCTCGTGCCATCCCCAATTCGCATTGTCATGACGGTGGATAATAAAAATCCCAGGGTGGTGTGGGAGGCAAAATAAGTCGGAGTTTTAGTTTCGTGTTAAGCCTAAAAACCAATCTGATCCTTAACCCTTTTTAACACACTTCTACCAATTTCGCGCGCTCTTTTTTCACCGGTTTCGAGTTTGTGAATGAGTTCGGATGGATTTTCCATATAATAATTGAATGCAGCCCGTTCTTCGGCAAGTTGATCTACTATTAGTTCAAACAGGTCTTGCTTGGCATGGCCATAACCGTAATTACCTGCAAGATATTTCTGCCCCATTTCTTCAATCTGATCTGCACCGGCCAATAATTTGTATAAGGCAAATACGTTGCAGGTATCGGGATTTTTAGGTTCTTCCAGCGGCGTACTATCTGTAACGATTGACATGATGCGCTTGCGCAATGCTTTTTCAGGCAGGAAAATATCGATGGTGTTATTGTATGATTTACTCATTTTGTTGCCGTCCGTGCCTGGAATGGTCATGACCTTTGAATCGATAATGGCCTCCGGTACCACGAAGATTTCGCCGTAAAGATTGTTGAAGGCGGTCGCGATATCGCGTGTGATTTCCAGGTGCTGTTGCTGGTCTTTGCCTACGGGTACAAAATTGGCATCATACATAAGTATATCAGCTGCCATCAAAACCGGGTAGGTGAACAATCCGGCATTCACATCGGCCAGACGATCTGATTTGTCTTTGAAACTGTGTGCATTGGCCAACATGGGAAATGGTGTGTAGCAGTTCAGAAACCAGGTCAATTCGCAAACTTCCGGAATCTGTGATTGGCGGTAGAGTATATTTTTATCAGTATCAAAACCGAATGCGAGCCAGGCCGCGGCTGTGGCATTCGTATTTTCTTTGCGCTGTCCGGCATCTTTAACGGTTGTGAGGGCATGCAGGTCTGCTATGAAAAACAATGCTTCATTTTTCGGGTCTTTCGATAGTTCGATTCCCGGTTTAATTGCCCCTAAAATATTCCCCAGATGAGGGCGTCCCGAACTTTGAATGCCTGTGAGTATTCGCGCCATGTTGCTGAAATTTTGCGCAAATAAAGCAAACAAATTACAAAGTGACTAAAAAACCATTTGCAAGTTCGCTTTTGTATGCAATAACTTTAATTTTGTTCGCGTAATTGAGACGCATAGTGATTTAAATAATTGTATAATGAGATACATCGTGCTGACTGCAGTTGCTTTTGTCATGACCTTAAGTTTTGTTGGGGCCCAGGAAAAGGCAAAATTCAGATTTGATGAGGAGGTCTTTGATTTTGGAAATATCAGGGAGGAAAACGGCTCAGTGGAGCATAAATTTGTTTTTACCAATGAGGGCAATGTGCCGCTGATCATACAGGGAGTGAATGCTTCTTGCGGATGCACCACACCTGCATGGAGCAAAGATCCCATTCCGCCGGGTGAAAAAGGATTTGTAATGGCCAAATACAATCCAAAAAACAGGCCGGGCACTTTTCGGAAGTCACTTTCTATCACCTCCAATGCCAATCCTTCCGTGAAAGTTATATACATCCAGGGCATGGTAGAGCAGAAGGAGAAAACAGCTTCGGATACTTACAGGCATCAAATCGGAGGCCTCCGCTTCAGGTATATCTCACTGAATATGGATAAGGTGCTGACCAATCAGCCCAAAACCAGATCCTTTGATTTTTTCAATGACAGCGATGAGGATATTACACTTTTGGATCAGGTCGAGAAGCCCGATCATATCAGCATCAGCTTTCAGCCAAACGTGATCGCACCCCAAACTGCGGGTAAAATAGTAATTGCCTATGATGCGAAGATGAAAAATGACTATGGTTTTGTTTCGGATCCGATAAAGATATTCACAGATGAAAAAAGGGATGCTGAAAAGCGCCTGCAGGTTGTTGCCACGATTGAAGAGTACTTTCCTTCCATGACTGCCGCCGAACTGGCCAATGCGCCAAAGCTCACTTTTAAGGAAACAACGTACGACTTTGGTACTATGAGAAAAAACAGCGCTAGCCGAACCACCTTTGAATTTACCAATGAAGGGAAAGCCGCACTGAATATCCGGGCCATTAAGCCGAACTGTAACTGCACCATTATCAGTCTGGAGAAAAATGATTTTGGACCGGGCGAATCCGGGAAAATTGAAGTTGAGTTTGATGCCACCGGCAGGAAAGGCACACAGCAAAAGTCAATCGTGATTTTCTCCAACGACCCGGCTACACCGACCCAGCGTCTTGTTGTAAAAGCAAGGGTTGATGATATCAGCTAAATCAGCAATCTGTTGCCGTGGAGGCTTAATTGGGCCATTTATCTTGAGACAACCAACAGCATTCCAAATCCGAGTACCGTCATCCAGTATTTATATGGATCTAAAAAGCTGAGCTTCAAAATGTCCAGTTCAAGAAATACGGACACCAATACGATGAGGATCGCGAAAAACCTAATTAAAAATCTGTTTCTTTTGCTCATGATGAATTGTTTTTGACTGAAAGCAAAGATAATTCTATTTTTGCGGGCCATTTGCATTCATTACTACCACTTATCTTACAATATTTAATTCAAGGGCAAAAACCATTTTTGCCATTTATTGCGTATCAATCGGATGGCAATGCTGCCAAGCGGGATGATGATTATTTACGCACATTTTTAAAAACAAGCTGAGATCATCTGATAATCCGCCATTAAATTTTTAGTTTCGCATCGTCAATTTAAATCACTTTTTTGGCCAGAATTTCGGATAATATCGACATTGCAGCGGACTTGCTTTTCCGGTCTGATTTGGTGGGAATACCTACTGAAACCGTGTATGGCCTTGCCGGCAATGCATATGATCCAAGAGCTGTCGCGAGAATTTTTCAAGTGAAAGACAGGCCGTCATTTGATCCTTTGATCGTGCACACCCCTGCAATCGACCAGCTTACTGATTTTGTATCTGAAGTACATCCAAAAGCCAGGAAACTCGCCACTCATTTTTGGCCCGGCCCCCTTACCCTGATTTTAAGAAAGAAGCCTGTTATACCTGATCTGGTAACTTCAGGCCTGGAAACTGTTGCGGTACGCGTTCCCAACCACCCGCTTACGCTCGAGCTCCTTAAAAGGCTTCCTTTTCCATTGGCAGCTCCGAGCGCCAATCCGTTTGGATATATCAGCCCCACTACGGCATCTCATGTAAATGAGCAATTAGGTGATAAGATTCGGTATATTCTTGATGGCGGACCGTGCAGAGTAGGCATTGAATCAACGATTATTTCGGTTGAAAACGATGAGTTTACAGTTTTGCGACTCGGCGGTTGCAAAATTGAAGAGATTGAAAAGCTGGTTGGAAAGGTAAAAATCAAATTACATACCACCTCAAATCCTGTCTCACCCGGCATGCTTGAAAGCCATTATGCGCCGATGACCCCGCTTGTAATTGGCGATATTGAGACATTAATGAAAACCCATGAAGATAAAATCTTCGGTTTATTGTCATTTAATAATGCTTACAAGGGAGTGCCTCCGGACAGGCAATTTGTGCTTTCTGAAAAAGCTGATCTCGAAGAAGCAGCTACCCGGCTTTTTATTGGTTTAAGGCAATTGGATGTATTAAATTTACAACTCATAATTGCTGAGTATGTGCCCGAAGAGGGTTTGGGTAGAGCAATCAACGACAGGTTGACCCGGGCAAAAGTTAGACGTTCTTGAATTATTTTATTCCAAACAATAAATACTATGAAAACAGTTGACAAGTATAATTTTGCAGGTAAAAGAGCCCTGATCAGGGTCGATTTTAATGTGCCACTGAATGCAGACTTCGAAATCACCGATGATAACAGACTGAAGGCTGCGCTCCCAACTATTAAGAAAATCCTGGGCGATGGCGGTTCGGTAATTCTGATGTCGCATCTCGGCAGACCTAAAGAGGGACCTGAAGAAAAATTTTCCCTAAAACATGTTGTGCCTTACCTTTCCGAGCATTTGGGAGTTCAGGTTCAGTTTGCAGATGATTGTATCGGATCTGATGCTAAGGCAAAATCCTCAGCCCTAAAGCCGGGAGATGTGCTTGTACTGGAGAATTTGCGCTTTTATAAAGAAGAGACTAAAGGTGATGTGGATTTTGCAAAGAAACTGGCGAGCTTTGGTGACGTCTGGGTAAATGATGCTTTTGGAACAGCTCACAGAGCACATGCGTCTACTGCTGTCATTGCGCAATTTTTTGCTGACAAAATTTGCGGTTATGTGATTGAGGCCGAATTGGTAAATGCCGAGAAAGTTTTGAAAACAGGCGAAAAACCGCTTACAGCCATCATGGGTGGCGCCAAAATCAGCGATAAGATACTTATCATTGAAAACCTGCTCGATCGGGTCGATAACCTGCTGATTGGCGGTGGCATGGCCTACACATTTTTCAAAGCCCAGGGAGGAAAAATAGGCAATTCGCTCTGTGAGGAAGAAAAACTCGATCTGGCTAAATCACTTATCGAAAAAGCCAAATCAAAAGGAGTGAATTTGTTGCTTCCCGTTGACTCGAAGATTGCAGATGCTTTTGATAACAATGCAAACAGCGAATATGCTGACAATATGAACATTAAGGATGGATATATGGGGCTTGATATCGGACCAAAAGCCATTGAACAATTCTCAGATGTGATCAGCAAATCCAGGACCGTGCTCTGGAATGGCCCCATGGGTGTTTTTGAAATGCCGAACTTTGCCGAAGGCACCAAAAAGGTCGCTGCTGCAGTTGTGGCCTGTACGGAAGCAGGCGGTTTCTCTTTGATAGGAGGGGGAGACTCTGCTGCCGCGGTAAATATTCTCGGTTACGGTGATAAGGTGAGCTATGTGTCAACAGGAGGAGGTGCCTTGCTTGAATATATGGAAGGTAAAACTTTGCCTGGTGTTGCCGTACTTCAGGAATAAGCGATTGCTGAGTAATAAATCAAAAACCCCGGGGTCATGCACTTCGGGGTTTTATTTTTTTTGAGCGTCATGCTAAACGCTTCAATCTAAAAAATCATCTTGGATAGCTTTGCTAAGCTTATTTCATCGGCCTGACGCCCTCAACTTTCAGGCTGATTGCATAAAGCCCGGTTCGACAGGTCATAAACAATGTTTTGCCGTCTTTCCCTCCCCAGCAAAGGTTTGCGGGTATCTCTGGAGGTGTAATGGTGCCGATGTGTTCACCCTTTGGCGTAATTACCAGAACTCCACCTGGCCCGGTGAAATAGCAATTGCCCTGCTTATCGACCTTGATGCCATCCGGGCCGCCTTTTCCTGGCAGGTTTGTCGCATCAAAAAACAGGGTTTTATTTCCCAATGTACCATCTTCCAGAACTTCGTACCGATAATATAGTTTCTTGTTTCCTTCTGAGTCGGTTACATATAAATATCTCTCATCCGGTGAAAGCGCAATACCGTTCGGACGGGCTAATTTATCATCGACTAAGTCGAGCGAGGCCTTGCTCAGCCTGAATACGCCCTGAAAAGCCAGCTCTTTTTTCGGATCATTTTCTCTTTGCGCGAGGCCCCATGGCGGATCGGTAAAAAATATTGTGCCATCTGATTTAACAACCACATCGTTGGGGCTGTTAAGTCGCCTGCCCTGGAATTGCCGTGCAATCGGCGTGTAATTACCTGCCTGATCTGCCTTAAGTACCTGTCTGGCACCGTGCTGGCAAATGATCAAATTTCCTGAATCATCAAATGTAAGCCCGTTTGACCCCTGATTCTCCGGCGTTTCATTGCTGCCAACATAGCCACTGTTGTCCAGATACAATGTCACACCCTCGCCTGGCGTGTATTTAAGGATTTTATTTGCAGGGATATCGCTGAAAAGCAGATAGCCGTCTTTATGCCAGACGGGACCCTCCGTAAATCTGAAGCCATCAGCTAATTTCTCAATTCTTGCATCTTTGGGAGCAATTTTGGAAAAGTTGCTTTTTATAAAGGTTACATTGCCGACAGCATCCTGTGCCCGGGCGGTCTGAGCGGCCATGAGTGTGACCAAAAACAAAAGACAAAATAGATTTTTCATGGTGTGCGATAGAATAGTTTAGTGCCTGGAAAATAATGGCTAAAATAAAAAAAGGGAACTGCATTCTAAACAGTTCCCTTCTGATTTTGCGTTGCTTTTATCAATTTGCTGAAAATAAATCAAATCGCTGATCAAGGGTTTCCTTATCGAGCTTTGAGCCTGATACGATCAGCACCCGGTGTTTCCAGGTTACGGAGCTGTTTGGGTCGAGTTTAAAATTCAATTCTTCTTTTCCATTGCTGAATGCTTTTTGACCAAGGGGGTTTGCAGAAAAGAGACCGTAGGTTCTGGCATGCCAGTAGGTTGGGAATCCGACGTTTGAAGGATGATCCATCATAACCAGCGAAAGGTCTTCATCTCCGATGGTCGAGGTGAGATTCACCCACTCTGCTCTTTTGCCCCAGCACGCTTCACCTTCCTGGCCACGGCTGTTATAATACCAGCCATTTACGCCGTCATTATTCAGCGTTGGCACCTTGGTGGCAATTCCATTCGCATCGGTAAAGATTCCGGGCTTGTTTGAAGGATGTTCCAGCGCGCGGGTGGTTCGGATTGCAATCATTCCTTCTTTGTTGTCTTTGAAATCAACCGCCTTGTCACCTGAGGTGAGGGTGGTGATTCGATCGATGATGCGCTCATTTTCCATTGCACGAAAGACGAATGTTGTATTTTCAACAAGCAGCGTTTCTCCATCAG
>CAYZWN010000134.1:0-12955 GCA_964482185.1 uncultured Roseivirgaceae bacterium | reverse complement strand
GCCCCTTTTCAACGATTATTCTGAGAAAAAACGACTAATTTCCACCAGCATGGTGCTATAAAAAATTTCTTCAATTAGTAATTGTAATAAACCAGGGCATTAAGGTTGTACTTTTTGATTTAATCATTAGATTATGACCTTATTTGTGTATTAAGCCATTTAATCATTGTTAACCTAAAACCCAGCAAACATGAAAACCCATTCCAAGCCAAAGGCTACATTCAAAGCCATTGCTATTATTGCGCTGATCTGGAATATATTCGGAATCATTTCTTTTGCCATGAATACCATGGTCAGCGAAGAAGCGCTTCAGGCCCTACCCGATGCAGAAAGAGCACTTTACGAAACTACACCACTGTGGATTAAAGTGATATATGGCCTGGCTGTATTCAGCGGTACCCTGGCTTCGATCATGCTCCTTATGAAAAAGGCGGCTGCATACAGGATCTTTATCATCTCCTTCATTGCAGTGGCAGTTCAAATGACTTATTCTGTTCTCTTTACCAAATCCATGGAAGTATTTGGCCCTGCTGCACTGGCGATGCCTGTAATCGTAACACTATTCGCCCTTTTCCTGGTGCTGTACAGCAGGTTGGCAATGCAAAAAGGCTGGCTGAACTGAGGCAGAACTCATGTCTCAGCAAATAGCTATTTCATCAGATAGCCCGGATTAGTCTGAATGGAAACAATAATATTCCCCCGACAATTTTAAATATTATCTCCAGTGTAAAGCCGATAATCCTGAAAGGAAGCAGGATGAGCCATGCGAGCATAAATAAAAAAAAGAGTATGATGGCAATGGGCCAGCACAACACAAACAAAATACTCCAGAGTAAAACGATGATGATCAATTTCATGGTAATGCTTTTAGGTGATTCTATTCAACAATCAAGCCCAAACAGTAAGCATTTATCAATCAACCCCTTAAAAAACCATCCTGAAAATCCATGTCCATAAACGATACATGGTAGTGTTCTTTAGCGGACGCACCACATCCTTTATTTGAGCATTCAGGCCGATCCTTGTGGCTGGTTTAAGTGCTCGTTCAGGACCCCTTATATTATTGTAAGGAGATCAATACTGATGAAAGGCCATGGAAATAAATTCAAGCACTACAGGCAGGGATTGCCTCCAGTATGTCCAGTTATGTGCGCCGTCTCTCACACGGTATTCATGAGGCAGATTTCTTTTTTTCATAGCTATGTGAATAAGGGCATTGCCTTCGAAAAGAAAATCATCATCGCCACAATCGATAAACCAGCGAACCGATTTTATTTTATCTTCTTCCAGAGTATTCATGAGATGCACCGCGCTGTGCGTTTCGTAATAGCTTTTTTTCTCTGCATCAGAATATTTTCGATCTGATCTGCGCTCCAGCCATTGCCCGGCCTCTTCAAGTGTAAGCGGCCCTGTACTGGCGCTCAGCGGACATGCAGAAGAAAATAGTTCCGGCCGGTGCAGGGCATACATAAAAGTGCCTCCCCCGCCCATCGACAGCCCGGCAATGGCCCGGTATCGCTTTTCGCCTTTAATACGAAACTTTTTCTCAACATGCGGCATCAATTCTTCAAAGAAAAAATCCTCATAATTCCAGTCGCCTTTCGGATCATTGAAATATCCCCGTCGTCCGGTGTTGGCATCCGGCATCACTATGATCATGGGTGTTGCCATACCTTCGCTTATGGCCTTATCTGCAATGTGCAACACTTCGCCAAACTGCACCCAGCCTGTTTGATCATCGCCTCCACCGTGTAACAGGTAAAGCACCGGGTAACTTCTTTCGGACAGTTCATAATCCGGCGGCAGATAAACCGCGTATTTGCGCTCACTTTTTAAGATTTCACTCGTCAGAGAAAGTGCATCATAAACTTTTCCGTGTTGCGCATGACTAAATAATGGGACAATAAATATGAGTGCTAAAATCAAATATCTGTACATGGAACAAAAATTTTGGGTTGAAACATATATAAATACAAATTTTAAAAGTTTTATCCTGATACCCGAAAAAAAGAATAACAAACGGATTGAAAATGAATGATAATTGGATCAACTAATGTATTTCTAATCCAGCCGAAAACTGTCGGTATTATATCTGCAGTCAGCTCAGTGATTTTAATTCTGCAGATTTCCGGCTCCCATCCATTCACAAAAACCAATAACTGATATCCTACTCGTATCTGAGTGCATCAATCGGATCGAGTCGTGAAGCCTTGTAAGCCGGATAATAACCTGAAATCAGGCCGACAAAAAGACACACTGCAAATCCCATGAATACCCACTGCCAGGGAGCAACAAAGTTTCCTGCCTTAATGATATTGGATACTACATTTCCTATAGCAAGGCCAATAAAAATGCCGGCGATGCCTCCCATGATGCAAATGAGGATTGCTTCGATCAGGAACTGTAATCTGATCTTTTTCGGAGTCGCTCCCATTGCCTTGCGTACGCCAATTTCTCTCGTTCGCTCCGTTACCGACACAAGCATGATATTCATAAGCCCGATCGATGCCCCAACCAGGGTGATAAAACCGATGGAGAATCCTCCGATGCGGAGATAGGATGTCAGTTCTTTCAATTCTTCCTCGAGTGTCTTGTTAGCACTTATTTCAAAGGAATCCTCCTGCCCAATGGGATCTCTTCGGATTTTTCGCATCAGGCTTGTCGCTTCACCCACCACATGTTCCATTTTTGTTGGATCACTTACATTCACTGTTATCCTGTAATCGAGATATCCCCGGCCTGCGACGCGTATGGCATTTTTTATCGGAATAAAAACAGTCCGGTCGGCATAGGTATCACCGCCAAAACCGCCCTTTTTCTCCAATACACCAATCACGACATACTGACGCCCGTAAAAAGAGATTTTCTTGTTCACCGGATCTTCGTTCTTGAAAAGATTCTTCACTACCTCTTCACCGATAATCGCATAATTCACTGAATTCTGTATATCCAGATTGGTAAAATTCCTGCCGTTGACGATGTTGTAATTTCTGATAATCATAAAATCCTCGTCAATACCGCGTATGGTATAATTTGGTGTTGTCTTATTGGATAATCGCTTGATTTCAGCATTTCCTGTAACAAAGAGGTGGAGCGATGCCGTGCCATCTGTAAATTGATCCTTAAAATCAAAAACCTCATTTTTATGTAAAACCGGAAATGTTTTCTGTTCTATACCCTCCTGCACTGTCCGGTCAGGCCGCTTCCTCCTGATGTCAAAGGAATTGGCTCCAAGACTCGTAAAACTGGTGTCAATCGACGATTTGATGCCATCGATGGCGGTGAGTATCCCAACAAGTGATGTGATGCCGATGGCGATGATGGCAGCCGTTAGAATGGTTCGTAGCAAATTAGATTTGATCGACCTGGTGCCTTCTCTTATATTTTCCCTTAAATTCATACTTTTGAATTTTCAGAAATCTACCATTTGTAAATCCAATTTTTAACTAATATTATTTTAAACTCGTTATAATTACATCATCGGTAAAAAAAGCTTATTGAAATGCGGGCAGGTATTATTCTCTATTTAACAATAAATTTCATCATTCCCTGTGGGCTGTATGCCAATATCCTCTTTATTCCCATGGATCAGACACAGTCAAATCACCTCAAGGCCTACGGCATAGCTTACTGGACCATTGATCAGGGCGTGGAGATAGAGTGGTTGCTCAATTACCAGGGAGGTAGTTTCATGATGGATTACTATCAAAAAATCGAAAACGAACTCATCATAAGGGGTGTTTCGTACACAATCATTTCAAATGGTGAAAAAAACCGAATCTTAGCCGAGATTGCTGACCCATCCACCAATGCGGATGTTATGAAACTTGAAAAAGCACCAAAGATTGCAGTTTATTCTCCCAAGAGCGCTTTACCGTGGGATGATGCAGTAACGCTGGTATTGACTTATGCAGAAATCCCGTACGATGTCGTTTTCGATGATGAACTTATGTATGATGAACTTCCGAGATACGATTGGCTTCATCTGCACCATGAAGACTTTACAGGCCAGTTCGGCAAGTTTGAAGGTACTTATGCCAATTATCCATGGTATAGAAGGCAAAAAATGGAATTTCAGGAATCCGCCAGAAAACATGGCTTTACAAAAGTTTCAGAACTGAAACTGGCCGTGGCGAAAAAAATTAATGTCTATGTGGCAGGAGGCGGATTTCTGTTTGCCATGTGTTCCGCAACCGATACATATGACATTGCCCTTGCCGCAGACGGTGTCGATATTGTAGCATCCGTTTATGATGGTGATCCGCCCGATCCGGATGCACAAAGCAAGCTCGATTATTCCAGGACCTTTGCCTTCAAAGATTTCAAACTACGAATGAATCCGCTGGAATATGAGTACTCAGATATTGATAACGAACCCCATACCAGAGGTTTATCCCAGAATAATGATTTCTTCACCCTTTTTGAGTTTTCGGCCAAATGGGATCCCGTGCCAACTATGCTCACACAAAACCATGAAAGGATTATAAAAGGATTTATGGGCCAAACTACCGGTTTCAAGAAGAGACTGATAAAATCGGATGCTGTGATTATGGGCGAAACCAATGGAATCGATGAAGTCAAGTACCTGCACGGCATTTACGGTAAAGGATTTTGGACATTCTATGGAGGTCACGACCCGGAGGACTACCAGCATCGTGTCGGTGAAGAACCGACCGACCTCAATCTCCATCCAAACTCTGCAGGGTACAGGTTGATTCTCAACAATGTGCTTTTCCCTGCAGCCAAAAAGAAAAAACAAAAGACCTGATTTTCTGAAATTCTTACGTTCTGACCTGAATTGGCTACTTTTTAAAAATCAGATTATGGGAAGTAGAATAATTCCGCCTTAAATCCAATTAGTTAAAAAACAACCATCGCACACCAATATCAAACACCCGGGGTTGTCCGATATAGTAAGGATGTGTGAAATAGCCGTCAAGCGATCCCTGGTTGATGTGCTCAAATTTCAGGAACATGGTAAAGTATTCTATTTGAAATTCTATGAACGCATCTCCAACAAAATATGCCGGGATATTGAAATTATCTTGTAAATAAAATTGCTGCAAAACCGGATTGTAGGCCGGTGCGAAGTAATCACTTTTATAGTTGCCATCCACGCCAAACATGATGTAGATTTTTTCTCCAAACCAATAATTTCCGTAGTACAGCCTGGAATTGAGAAACAATTCCGGGATTCTCAGCGTGTTGGCTGCTTCCTGATCTCCGGTAACCTGTGTGTAAATCGCCTCGTTTTCCCAATGTATTACACCCCCAAGAACCAGGTTTAATTTCATCCCGAAACTAAGCGCCTGCGCAGAGCCATTGGCCTGCGCCGGTTTTTGATCATAATTCCAGTAGATATTATTTTTGATGTTGGTTACCGATGCAAATGGCTCTACACGAATAATTTTACTGTTATAAATCAGGCTCCCTTTGAGAAGGTCTGAGGCAGGCGCTGAAAAGTTGTTTTCCCACTCGAAATGATTGCCAAAATGTCTGTCTTCAATAATCGCCGGCCTGGATTGGGTCCTCCAGTATTCGACCGTGAAAAATTTGTTAAAATACGAACCGCCAAACCTGTAAAAGCCGCCTATAATATATTCACCGCTACCTCTTATGTTTTGCTTCGAATCAAAATCGTATCGCAGTTCGAAACCCCCTGAATTTTCGAAGTAGTTAGATTTGCCTGGCAAATACCGCGATCTAAAATCTACATTTCTGAATTTCACGAAAAATCTGTAAAACATTTTGGTGTAATCGCCCTTCACGCCAAATTCATTGATCATCTGATTGGTTTGTGACTGATCTGTGGTAGAGTCCCGGTTAATAAGGATCTCATCAAAAAAATTGATATCGTTTCCGAATGGTTTCACCGTAAAAAAGTTTCTGTTTTGCAGGTATTGAAAAGACTGATATAGCTGAAACTCATTCCTGAACTGGTATTGGTTATATAGGTGATATGACATTCGGAAATCCTGGCTTTTGGAGTTCTGCAGATTCACTCCTGCATTGTCATCAAAATACGCATTGATGGGTTCGCCGTCAGCGATGACCAGCCCGCCTTGTTCATTTACTTTGTGATTCATCCTGTACAGGTTGGTCAACCCTCTGTATTTCCCATCTGGTGACTGATAGTCCATATGCAGATAGTAAGCCAGGGAAGTGGTTTGATTATCTCCTCTCCCCGATGAGGCAACTTGTTTGTCTGCATTGATTTTTTTGTAATGAAACCCTGCATTCCAATAAGGCGTAATATTCCTGGTGTGCTTGATATTTGTAACAGCTCTGCCGGTTCCGCCTACAACGACATCAAGCAATGTGTAAGGCGATCGGGTATCGAAATATTGGATATCCTCTACATCAATATTATAGGGAACATAGGCATCATACCCTGAACGAATGCCAACCTGCTCTGGCAAATTGTAAAAAACAGGTCTTAAGGCAGTACCGATATTACCAAGGTCCTGATATTTGTAATCAAGCCGCTCCACGGGGGCGAAGGGATGCAGATTGCCTACGGTAGAATCTATCATTACCAGCTCGTCATAATTGTTGAGAATGCCCTTGAAAGTTTGATAATAGGTGGTGTAGGCGCCATAAACCTGTTTAGTGGAATCATCAATAATGTTGCTTTGCGCCAGCAGGTTGATTGATGTCAACACAAAAAAAACGAAAAATATTGAACTGATCCTGGCCCTCATAAAAAGCTATTCCCCATTGATTTGGAGGATTGACTTGTCGATCATCGACGCTAAATTTTTGGCAAAACAATCTTCATTTTTCAAGAAATACAATTCTATCGGCAAATAAAAAACCGGATTCGATGACAAAAATTGCGGATTCGTGCTTAAAATTCTCATGATATCTTTTTCAGTTGTCAACAGGCTTGACTCAGATATTTTATGTTCTTGTAAAGTATTAATGAGTCCATTCAAATCCTGACTTGTGTAATTATAATGATCAGGGAATGCCCTTTGACCCAATAACGTAAATTGGCTCTGTACATAATCCATCAAAGGGCTTGGATTTGCTATACCCGTAAAAACAAAAAAGTTAGTCGAACCTGGCGCATGTCCATCTGCGCTGATCGGATCAAGATACCGTATGCCGGTGAAATATATTGGAATATGCTCCCCTGTGTACTTTCGTATTTTTTTCTCCATTTTTTCCATGGTTTCCTCTTCCAACTGTCCGGGGCATTTCGTAACGACAACCATGTCAGCCCTTTCGGCATTTTTTCTTGATTCGCGCAGCCGTCCGGCCGGCATTAGTAAATCATCATAAAAAGGCCTTTGAAAATCGCTTAGCAGTATGTTTATATGTGGTTTCACAGATCTGTGCTGATAGGCGTCATCCAGGATAATCAGTTCTGTGCGCTCTTTTTCAAACAAAATCTCTGGAATAGCCAACGCTCTTTTTTCACCCACAGCAACAGTAACATGATGGCCAAATTTTTTGAAGTACTGGTAAGGCTCATCGCCCAGCGTCTGTGCGTCGTCTTCTTCTTTTGCCAAACGAAATCCATAGGTTTTTCTCCCGTAGCCGCGACTCAGTATCGCAATGTTAAATCCGGAATGTAATTGTCTGACCAGCAACTCTACGAAGGGCGTTTTACCTGTTCCTCCAACAGTCAGGTTACCCACACTGATCACTACCCTGTCGAAGATAAAAGAACGCCGGCGGCCTGTATCGTAAAGATGATTCCGAAAGTCAGTGATGATTTTATAGAGCAAAGAGAACGGAAACAGAAGTAACTTCAATACAGCCATGATCGATCGTAAGAATTCCTTAATTTTGGATCAACGCAAATTTCCATAATTATGACGAATATAAAAGAGATCATCAATTATTTGGAAGAGTGGGCTCCGCCTGCCTACCAGGAAGATTATGATAATGCCAGGTTGCTTACCGGCAATAAAAATGCACCTGTAACCGGCGTATTGATCGCGCTTGACTGCACCGAAGCCGTTGTGGAAGAAGCGATCCAAAAAGGCTGTAACCTGATTGTGGCCCACCACCCGATTATATTCCGCGGTCTCAAAAAGCTAACGGGCGAAAATTATATTGAACGAACGATTATCAAGGCGATAAAGCATGACATCGCCATTTATGCCATACATACCAACCTCGATGCCGTCAATACGGGCGTAAATTTCAAAATCGCGGAACGATTAGGTCTTTCAAATACCAGAATTCTGCGTCCTAAATCGCACACCTTATCAAAGCTGACAACCTTTATTCCGAAGGATAATACCGAAACCGTCATGGCAGCCCTTCACGCAGCCGGCGCCGGAATGATCGGCAACTACAAAAACTGCAGTTTCAGACTGGCAGCCACCGGCACATTTCTTCCCTCCGAAAATGCCAATCCCGCCATAGGAATGGCAGGACAACTCGAAAAGGTCGCAGAAGACCGGGTGGAAGTGATCTTCCCTTCACATCTGCATCAAAAGGTATTATCTGCGCTTTTTTCTGTACACCCATACGAGGAGGTCGCCTACTACCTGCACAATCTGGCCAATACGGATATTACATCCGGATCTGGCATGATTGGAGAATTAGAAAAGCCCATGCATATTCAGGATTTCTTTTCACACCTAAAAAACCGGATGAATGCGGCCATGATCAGGCATACGGAGATCGTGCATGATACTGTGCAAAAAATTGCACTTTGCGGAGGTTCGGGTAGTTTCTTGCTTGGTGATGCTATCCGGGAAAAAGCTGATGTTTTCCTCAGCGCTGATTTTAAATATCATGAGTTCTTTGACGCCGAAAACCAATTGATTATTGTTGATATTGGCCATTATGAAAGTGAGCAATTCACAAAAGAATTAATTAATAATAAATTAGTTCAAAAATTTACTAATATTGCACTCCATTTTACTGAAGTGAATACAAATCCAATAAATTACGCATAAACTTGATGGAAAGTACAGTTGCACAAAAATTAGATTCCCTGATTAAACTCCAGCAAATTGACAGTAAGCTTGATGAGATATTAAAGATCAGGGGCGCCCTGCCTGACGAAGTAAGAGACCTGGAAGATGAGATAATTGGTTATCAAACCAGGATGGACAAGCACAACAACGATATCCAGGATCAGCACGACCAGATCGCTCAAAATAAAAATGCGATCTCAGAAGCGAGCAAACTCATAAAAAAATATGAGGAGCAGCAAATGAATGTGCGCAACAACAGGGAATACGATGCCATCACAAAAGAGATGGAGCTGCAGGCGCTGGAAATCCAGATATGTGAAAAAAGGATTAGGGAAGCTGAGGCAAGAATTGAAGCAAAGCAGGTAGAATTAGAAGAAACTAATGGCGTGCTTGAAGAAAGGACCAAGGATCTGGACAGCAAGAAGAAAGAATTAATTATGATTTCTTCTGAAAGTATGGAAGAAGAAAACAAATTGCTGGAAAGCAGGGAAAAAGCCGCATCAAAAGTTGAAGATCGACTGCTTAAATCATATAATAAAATCAGAGACAACGCCAGAAACGGATTGGCAGTGGTAGCAATTAAGCGAAACGCTTGCGGAGGCTGCTTCGCATTGGTACCCCCTCAAAGGCAGGCAGAAGTAAGGGAACGCAAAAAAATCATCGTTTGCGAACACTGCGGAAGAGTTTTTGCCGATATCGAGGATATTGTTGTCGCTACTGATGATAAAAAAGGCAAGAAAGTAAAGAAATAGCCGGTGGCTATTGACACTGAAATATTTCAATCAAAGGCGAAGTGTGTATTTCGCCTTTTTTTATTACTCGCGTTTTTCAATAGCGCTGCACTCGCAGGCAGTTTTAGTCCGGATAATGTCTCCACGGCATTCAGACAGTATTTAAATTTTGAATTTGACTCCTGCCGAACTACCCTTCACTATTCAGAAAAATCCCCGGAAACGCTTTACCTCAGTCATTTGCTCACCGCAACAGAAATATTCATCACCGATGACCGGGCATATTTCAAAAATCAAAAGCATCTTGAATCAGAATACCTCGCCGAAATCGACAATTCCCCATTTAACACGGCCTCCAGGATGTTTCTGAAAACGGAGGTCAAAATTCAATGGTCCATGTTGAAAATGAAGTATGGTGAAGAGTTTTCTGCATTCTGGAATATGAGACAGGCATATCATATGGCAAAGGAAACCAGCGAGAAATATCCTGATTTTATACCTGCGTACAAATCCGTTGGGTTTCTTTACATTCTGTTAGGTATGGTTCCTGAGAAATACAATTGGCTACTTTCTTTTTTTGGCCTTTCGGGCGATGTTGATACAGGCCGCGAATACCTGATTAAGGTCTGGAGCAATGCTGGTTTTTATGCGTTGGAAAGTGGAGTCATTATGGCGTTGGCAGATGCTTATTTGCTTAATCAACCATCAGAAGGCATGAGAAGAATCGGATTGATTTGTGAGAATACACCAGCTCTGTTGACTGACTATGTACATTGCCTGATATTGATGAAAAACGCATCGAGCGCCCGGGCAGAAAATATTATTTCCAAAGCAGAAAAGAATTACCCTCAGCCATTCAGATTGCCTCAAATGTATCACATTGCCGGAGAGATCAATCTTCAAAAGGGTGAAATTAATAAGGCAATTGACAGTTACGGTAAATTCATTTTACATCAAAAAGGGAAAGGACTCATAAAAGATGCTTACTTCAAAACCGGCATTTGTTACCTGATCCAAGGCGAGGAAGAACTATCTGCCAATTACCTGGAATCGGCGCGAATCAGTGGCTGGAGTGAAAACGAAGCGGACCAGTACGCGGAAAGCCAATTGCGATCCGGGCATATTTCTGACAAAGATTTGTACCGTCTGCGTTATGCTACGGATGGTGGATATTATGATTTGGCCAGGGATATTCAGAGCACAATAAACTGGCGCGAATTACAAGGCCAAGATCTGTGTGAGTATTACTACCGAACCGCCAGGTTGATGCAAAATTCGGGGGTAATTGACGGGGCGATCCTTTTTTATAAAAAAACGATTGAAAGTCAGGGAGAAATGAATTGGTATTACGCGCCTAATTCTGCCTTACTCCTGGGCCTCATTTATATTTCCGAAATCCGGCCTGCCAACGCAAAGGCCTCATTGGAGCTGGTATTTACTTACAAAAAGAATTACCCATACCAAAAAAGCATTCGTCAGAAGGCGAAAACTGCACTGAAGAACCTGGATAAATAAAGGAAAGTGCATGTCCAATAAGAGATCATGGTTGAATGGTGAATTGCTGAAAAGTGACTATTTACAAACACTATGTCTTCACTTTGAAGCACCAAAAATCAAATTCCAAATCACAAATAAATTCCAAAAATCAATCTCCAATATCCTAAGCCTGTTTGTTTTTTGAAATTTGGATCATTGGGATTTGGGTTTTCCAGTTAGGTCGATAGGTTATTAGGCTGTTAGGTCGGTAGGAATACCATTGACTATTGACCAGTGACCATATTCATTAAAATGGCAGTTGCGCCACAAATAAAACTATCAAAGTTTTTCCACCACCCTCCCCGGCTCACGGTTTCCGTTGCCTGTAACTTCGGTCAGGGCATCACCCAACTCGGCGCGGCACGAATCAGCCAGCACCAGCATTTGCGCAACAATGTCAGGAAATTGCTCTGATACATCTGTGGTTTCGCTGATGTCGTTTTCCAGATCATACAACTCCAGCCCTGCCCGCATATTGTAGTTGTATTTGATCGGAATGCCATCATCCCTGCCTACTCTGCCTTCAAGTGAGCGGTATCGGTGCGGCAGGTAAAGCTTCCAGCGGCCATCGCCACTCAGCAGCGCCTGCAATTCATTGCGGTGATAATAGAAATAATAGGCATCGTGGGGATTTTGCGCTTCTGGCTCATTCTTAATCAATGGAAGCACACTTTTTCCATCAATTGGCAATGTTGGCAAATCTACCTTGAGTATCTCCGCCAAAGTGGGCAGAATATCGATGGTCATAGCGGGTTTCTGTTGTTCAACACCCTTATCGATCACCGCCGGCCACTTCACAATACAAGGCACTCTTACGCCACCTTCCCATACCGTTCCCTTGCCTTCGCGCAGCGGCAGCGCCGAACCGGAGTGCGTTCCATAGCTAAGCCATGGGCCATTGTCGGAGGTGAAAATAACCAATGTGTTTTTCTCCAGTCCATACTGCCTCAACGCTTCATTCACCTGCTGGTACGACCAGTCAATTTCTTCAATCACATCGCCGTACAGGCCACCGGCAGACTTCCCCCGGAATCTATCCGAAACAAAAAGTGGTACATGAGGCATGGGGTGTGCGAGGTAAAGGAAGAAAGGCTTATCGTGGTTTCGCCCGATGAAATCCACAGCCTTCTCCGTGATCCAGGTGGTGAGCATATTCTGGTCATCATCCAGGTACATGACAATCGAATCGCCTTCGATAACAGGTAGTCTCGGCCAGTTTTCCGGATTTTCAGGATGTTTGGGCCACATGTCGTTTGAATAAGGCAAACCGAAATATTCATCAAATCCATGGTTTGTCGGCAAAAAGTCCGGGTGGTCACCAAGGTGCCACTTGCCGAAAATAGCTGTTGAATAACCAAGCGGCTTTACGAGCTCGGCAATGGTGGTTTCGTCATGATTAAGCATCGCTTTTGCCCCGGGCCCCAGTGCGCCGTGAATACCTATCCGGTTTGGATAGCAGCCTGTTAGCAACGCGGCTCTCGAAGCAGAGCACACCGGCTGGGCATCATAGAAATTTGTAAACCGCATCCCTTCCCTTGCCATCTGGTCGAGGTGGGGCGTTTTGATATCGGGCGAACCAAAGCACCCCAGATCCTGATAGCCCTGGTCATCAGTGAAAATGATGACTATGTTAGGGCGTGAAGTATCAATAACTCTTGTCTGTTTTTGGTTGTCAGATTTGCAATTGACAAAAAGTAATCCAATCGAAAAGATCAAAACCTGAATAATTCCTCGTGTGCGCATTTCTTT
>CAYZWN010000133.1:0-13082 GCA_964482185.1 uncultured Roseivirgaceae bacterium | reverse complement strand
CCGCCCAGAATGGTAGCCCCGGCATAAATTACAACATTATCCTCAATGGTAGGGTGTCGCTTCACGGAGGCATCTTCCTTATTCACGCTTAAAGCCCCCAATGTCACACCCTGGTAGATTTTTACATGTTCACCAATCACCGTGGTCTCACCGATAACCACGCCTGTGCCATGGTCAATGCAAAAGTAATTGCCGATGGTAGCTCCCGGATGTATATCGATACCGGTCTTGCTGTGTGCGTGTTCGGTGATCATACGCGGGATGGTATTTACGCCTATTTTGAGCAATGCATGAGCTACTCTGAAGGCAGAAATTGCATAAAAGCCCGGGTAGGAGCGGATAACTTCCTCCCTCGTTTTGGCAGCGGGGTCTCCTGCAAACATGGCATCAATATCCATCTGGATTTGATTGTATATGCCGGGAAGTAAACTGAAAAAATCATCCGTCTGCTGCATGGCATCCACCTCTTCGTCTGAGCCATCGCGCGTGAGTATCTGTATCAATTTAAATTTTAATGCATCGATCCTGCTTTGGAATTCTTTAAAATCCAGAACAGGTGTACTGGCAAAATTGGGAAATAAAATACCGAGGAGGTCAATAAAAAACTCGGGTATCAGAATGGTAGAAGGGCATTTGTTGCAGTTCTTGTGTTTCTGAAATATTTTCTCAACAAAAGAAGGATCCATTTTCATATATATTTTTTTAAGCGTTTCCGGTGCTATCTAAGCAACGATCTTAGAATAATATGGTTCGAAGTTACCAAATAATTGCCAACTAATTCTGTGGAAAAATTTAAAACAGCCTCGCCAGGACATTTTATTGATCGCCTTGCTATATCCTTGCAATAGGTTTGAATACCTGCCGATTCGAATAGTTTGCCTTACTGAACAAAGCGTTTATCCCTGTCCAAGATTAATAATCGTCTGCTAATCAATAATGAAAAAAATTGGTCAATAGTCAATGGTATTCCTACCGATCTAACATCCTAATAACCTATTGACCTAACAGCCTGACAACCTATCGCCCTAACTGGAAAACCCAAATCCCAAGCCTCAAAAAGCAAATAAATCCCAATAGATCAAATTTCAAAAAGCAACAGACTTTGGATATTGTGTATTGCGTTTTGGAATTTATTTGTGATTTGGAATTTGATTTTTGGAGCTTAAAAGTGCGGGTTCGAAATTTTAGACGAACACAAATTCTATCCAGCCAAAGGTCGTTTTCATCATTTTTTCTTCAGGAGGGATCGGCAGCAGCAGGTATCAGAAATATTGTGTTTCCATCAGCCAGATAGGCACTATCAACAGGGTGCAGATGATTGTAATCCATCAGCGATTTCAAGCCCTTAACATATTCTTCGCCTCTCTCCGAGTATTTAGTTAATTGTCCGGCCAATACGCTGCCGCTTATCGCTGCGCCGCTACTGCGCAATTCGGCCCGTTTGTTCCTCAGATCAGCGTAAGCATTGTGGGTGTTGATGTTAAGCATATAAGAGCTGACAGAGGCGTATAAGGACTCGAATGCGGCAATGCCATAGTTGCCAAGCTCTTTGCGTTGTTGTTCAGGAACGATGGCGTTTTTGCCCCATGTCCACTGACCATAGAGCGCATTTCCCGCTGAAACAAATCGCGACGTTCCCCATCCGCTTTCTTCTGCCGCCTGACCCAAAGCAAGGGATGCCGGGATGATATCTACCCGTTCCAGTAAATCATGAAGGGTACTGAGCATTGTTTCTGAGGTGCCGTTGATTTTATAGAGTGCTACCAATTTACTTATAAATATTTCATCATTGCCATTCAATTCATTTTCCGGTGAGCTGTTTTTAATGAGCGCTTCGAGCCTTTGCCTGTCACGGAGTATGAGTTCATTCGAGCGCAATACTAAAGGTGCAAGTGCGTGAAAGAATAATTGCTTTTTTTGCAAAACGGTGATTTCCCTGGTGGTTTGTGCACCCCAGCGATGTCCGATAGAAGTGAGATACATCCGGGGAACCTGCCGGATGCCCTGGCTCCATGCTTCCGGCGTATAGTTGAGCTGCTGAAATAGTTCAATCAGATCATGGTAATCATGAATCTCATATTTTTCATCTGGTGCTATGTTTTCCAATTCCATAGCAGCAAAGTTTGGGGATGAATACACAATGGTATCCGTTTCAGCAAAGTTTTCAATTGAATCTAAATCGGTGTTGTCTTTTTTCTCTTTTTTTTCTGTACAGTTGGATAAGGTTATCATCAACATGACAACCAAAAAAAATCTTAGATTTCTCATAATTTTACTTTTTGTTAAAATAGAGGCTGCCGCCAAAGATAGATTTAATTATTTAGACTGCTTCTGGCCAAATATACTGGAATTATAACAAGTATTACAAGAGACTTTTTTGTGAATAGAATACTTTTTAATTCACAAATCAGAATAGCCTCCGGTATCGGCTAAGGCTTTACCCCTCATTTAGAAGTTGACCAAACACAAGCTGTTTTTTAAAACATTAACAATATTTATAGGTTTGCTTTCCATAGAAAAAATAAGAATATGATTTATACCAGATTGGGCAATACCGGGCTGGAAGTAAGCAAAATTTGTCTGGGCACCATGACATTTGGTGAACAGAATACTGAATCTGAAGCACACGAGCAACTTAATTTTGCCGTTGAGGCAGGCATAAATTTCATTGATACTGCTGAGCTATACAGTGTGCCGGGCAGGAAGGAGACGCAGGGTTCAACGGAGCGCTATATCGGAACATGGTTAAAAAACAGGAAAGATCGCGACAAGCTGATTGTCGCCACCAAAATAGTCGGTCCGAGTCCGGGGCTATTGTACATTCGCAATCCGCTGGATTTTTCCAGGGAGCAAATTAACATTGCCCTTGAAGGCAGCCTTGAGAGGCTTCAGACCGACTACATTGATATATACCAATTGCACTGGCCGGAACGCAATGTGAATAATTTTGGCCAGCTCGGTTACAGACACAACGAAAATGAGCGGTGGGAGGATAATTTGCTCGAAGTTGTCGAAGGTTTAAATAGTTTTATAAAGCGGGGAAAAATCCGCCATTGGGGATTATCAAATGAAACGCCCTGGGGCGTGATGAGCTTTATCAGAAAAGCCGAAGAAAATGGGTTGCCACGCCCGATCACGATTCAGAATCCCTATAACTTGCTCAACCGGAGTTATGAAGTTGGTCTGGCTGAGATATCGATGCGCGAAAATATTGGATTGCTCGCATACTCTCCTCTGGCCTTCGGCCTGCTATCCGGCAAGCATCACAATGGTGCAGACGTGCGTAATACGAGACTAAAACTATTTCCAAAATTATCCAGGTACTCAGGCAAGGTGGCGTATGAGGTTGCTTCCAGATATATTGAAATCGCCGGCAAATATGGTTTTTCTCCAGCTCAGATGGCGCTTGCTTATATCAATTCCAGGCCGTTTGTGTGGAGCAACATCATTGGAGCTACAACGATGAGCCAACTCAGTGAAAATATCGAAAGCATCAATATCAGACTCCATGATGAGGTATTGCAGGAAATAGAACGTACGCACAAGGAAAATTCTAATCCTGCCCCGTAAGAGCCAGGTTATACCAACGGCTTTAGCATTGTTTTCAATAAAATCCGGGCAAATTGACGTATTTTTTCTTATATTTCATTTTGATAATCTTAACACATGAAATTGAGGATAATCATTTTTCACCTGCTTTTAGTTTTCCCCCTGATCGGATTGGCGCAGGCACCGGATTTCCAGTTTTTTCAGATTAGCAGTAAGCCAGATCAATTTCTTTTATCTGACGCACAACAGTTGCCGGCACAATTAAACTTTCATTTTTCTCCGGAGGTTAAGCTTATATCAGTCGCAGGGGCAGATGGGAGTTTTCTCAGAAGTTTTCATGTTTCAGAACATGGCGAGGTGATCTCATCGGGTTTTATGCCGAATTCTTACTTTTTGCCCAATAACAACCTGTTTGTGATTATGGGAGACCACCGGGTAGTCAGGGATTCGTTCAACCCCTACGGTGCCCGGGATATGGGTACCATGCTTTTGTTTGGTACATTGAATAAC
Source organism: uncultured Roseivirgaceae bacterium (assembly GCA_964482185.1). Taxonomy (GTDB): domain Bacteria; phylum Bacteroidota; class Bacteroidia; order Cytophagales; family Cyclobacteriaceae; genus JAAUQL01. Next base: position 9,023 of record CAYZWN010000133.1, on the reverse strand, counting down.
TTCATTAGCCGATTGCGGATCGGAGGCAGGTGATGCCCCTGTTTTCCTGCCACAACACGGCTGATTATCAGCTAACTATTTTAGCAAATTAACCGCAAACATCATTTACCTGTAATATTTGTTCCCAAAATCAATTCTTAGTCAATCTGTTAAGCTCTAATTTTGAGCCATTAATTCAAGACATGTTAAGCAGATATGAAATTTAAGATGAAGGTATTGACAGCAATTTTAGTATTGCTGATCGCAGGGACTCCGGCATATTGTCAGGAAATTAATGTTTCAAAAAGCATACAAAAAGCAGAAAAGTTGTTTCAGGTGCAAAACTTCAAAGAGGCTTTGCCGCTGTATTTGGAACTAAAGAATGTCGGTGCTGAAGTTGAGCTACTCAACTACAAAATAGCAAAATGCCTCAATGCCTCACCTGAAGTTAATGACAAGGTGAGGTCTCTTGAGTTCTATGAAGCTGTTGATGAGACAGCTTTCGATAAATTGCCATATAATTATTACGTGGATATTGCCGATGCTTATATGCTCAATGACCAGATCGAGCAGGCGCTCATTTTCTACAACAAACAGATTCAGGTATCCGGATCGGACAAAAGAGTAAAGAGCGAGGTTGAAAGAAAAATTGAAACTGCAAAAGTCGCTTACAACCAAATGCGCATACCTAAAAACGTGCGTATTGAGCGCTTTGGCAGCTCGATCAATTCTGAATTTACAGAGTACAATCCAGTTGTATCGGCTGATGAGAGTGTGATGGCTTTTACAGTACTTCGTCCTGCCGACAGCAAGACCGGCGAGAAAGTCACCGAAGAGATTTATATTTCACGCAATAAGACCGGAAATTGGTCATTACCGGAAAAGGTGGAAGTTTACACTCAAAATAATTATGGTACGGCAGGCATATCAGCCGATGGTGAAGAGATGATGGTATTTATCGGTGATCAGACCAGTGGCTCCATTTTCACAATCAGAAAGGAGGAGCAGGGTTGGAGCAGGCCTGTACCACTTGGGATACAATCAAAGTATCTCGAAAGTACCTCGAGCATTACGCCGGACAGCAAAACCATTTATTTTGCAAGCAACCGGCCGGGAGGATATGGCGGGATGGATATATATAAGGCAGAACGAAAGCCTGATGGAACCTGGGGAAATGTGCAAAATCTGGGGCCGAAAATCAATACTAAGGCCAATGAAGACGCCCCGTTTATACATCCGAGTGGCAAGCTGCTCTTTTTTACGACCAACGGTCACAATGGTATGGGGGGCAATGATATTTATAAATCAGAATTGGTGAATGGCCAATGGGATACGCCGAAAAATATGGGCTACCCGATCAACACAACTGCAAACGACAATTACTTCACCCTGATTGCTGATGGAAGCAGGGGGTATTTTTCTTCAGACCGAAAAGGCGGGTTAGGCGGTCAGGACATTTATGTAATGGATATGCCGGCAGATTATGAAACCATTCCGCTTACTATGATCAAAGGCCGTATTCTGGATGCTGAAACCAACAAGCCGCTTCCAACCAAAATTTACATGATCGATACCGGCACCAAAGAGAAGCTCGATTATGTATATCACCCAAACCCAAGGACAGGAAATTACCTGGTGATTTTGCCGCCAAATAAAAGTTACGACATGATTATAGAGTCGGAAGGGTTCCTGCCGTACACGCTCAATATCGATGTGCCCAACCAGACGGAGTTTTATGAACTTTACCAGACAATCAATCTTAAGACCATCAGGCATTTCGATGTCGTTGTTGGCCAGGAAGTACAGGTTAAGAATGCTTTTTACTACACGCAGGAGGAAAGCAGGAACAGCATAAGAAGAGAGCATGAGGCTACCCTGATCGAATATGACAGCATTGATGCATACGAGCTGATGGGCGACCTGATTGATGCCGGTGATCAGCAGGCTATCGACTATCTGATAGAGTTGTTAATGATCAAAAACCCAATAGACGAGGTGAATTTTGATGACAGCAATGAAAAGCTGCAATCTGCCCGTCGGATTTATTATTATGACGAAAGTGATGAAAGCAAGTTTGAAAAAAAGGAAGTGAATGGCGAAACTATTTTCTCTTTGCCAACCATGTTTGTGACGATCGAGGCAAAGGAACAAAGGCAAAACGCCAAACTTACCTCTTCTGATTATAATGTTCATGTGCTGGGTAAAATGCTGAACGTGTACTTCAATGCAGGAGAAAGCAAATTGGATAAAAAATACGAGAAAGACCTGGATTATATATTGATGGAGTTAAACGCCCATTCGAACTTTGGCGTGGAGATATCAGGATATGCCTCATCGGAAGGGGATGATGAATTTAACAAGAAGTTATCCAATGAGCGGGCTATATCTGTGCTTGACTATCTGAACCACCGGGGTATAGTTCGGCGCAGGATCATCGCAAAAGGCTATGGATCTGTTGAGACTTCCGGCGCAGGTAAGGAGGAGAGCAGAAGAGTGGAAGTTCGAATCGTCGATCTGAATAAAATATAAGTATATCATCATATCAAATTTAAAAACCCGGCAATCGTCGGGTTTTTTGTGTTTTTATTTTTTAAGAACACTGCGCCTTCTATTTTTGCCATTCTTATTTTTTAATTTATGAAGGGTCAGCAAGAATACGCTCTTATAACGGGGGCCAGCCAGGGGATCGGCAGAGCAATAGCCATTGAATTTTCGAAAAGAAACATCAACACACTTCTTATCGCACTGGATACACCTAATTTGCAGGATGTGAAATCATATATCCACGCTAATTTCAATACAGAAGTTGATGCACTGGGTATCGATCTGACTGAAAAGGGCTTTGAGAATAAAATATATGAATGGTGCACCGCAAAAGGATATGTGGTAAAATACCTGATTAATAATGCAGGCTTTGGTGAAGGAAACTATTTTGAAGCGATTCCGCTAGAGGTCTATCAACGAATGATAGATCTGAATGTGAAAGCTTACGTGTCATTGATCCATCGTTTTTTGCCGGATATGAAAAAATCAGGCGCAGCCCACATCATGAATACGAGCAGCATGGAAGCATTTTTGCCACTGCCATATAAATCTGTTTACAACGGAACGAAAAACTTTATCTATGCCTTTTCACTTGCTCTGAACAAGGAAGCAGGCAAATTTGGAGTAAAAGTGAGTGTGTTGTGCCCGGGGTCAGTATTGACCAATGAAGGAGGATTAAAAAGAATAAAGGCCATGGGCTGGAAAGCCAAATTAATAATGATGATGCCGGATGAAGTGGCGAGTATTGCAATAAAAAATATGCTTAAAGGCATGGCTATCATCATTCCGGGTAAAATGAACTGGTGGATTTCTAAGGTTCAGAAACTCATTCCGACAAGGATTAAAATGATGATACTGGAAAAAATGTTCAGGGCTTACGCCTGATTTTTATTCAGATAAACAAAGTAATCATTGATCCCCCCAAGCTCGCAACAAATGTCCCATAGCTTTGACTGGTCTTCCTCGATGTATGATCTTTTGGAAGATGGCTTTGTTTTGCATTTATCCCAATACTTGCCACTTATGCCCTTTGCATCATTTGATGTTGCCAGGTAAATGGATGTCCTGGCGCCTTCTTCCGGGCTTACACCTCCCAATCTGCGAATCCGCCAGGCAATGCCATGCAGCGAGATAGTATGCTTCAGGCCAATGTCAGTTTTTACCAGTCCCGGCTGCACACAGTTAACACTGATATTTGAAATGCCAAGCTTCTTCAGACGCCTGTCCAGTTCATACACGAACATAGCATTGGCTAATTTTGACTGGGCATATGCTTTCAATCCGTGATATTTTTTTCCCAGCGAAAGGTCTTCAAAATGAATTTTGCCATGAAAATGCGAGTCAGAACCCACACATACTATGCGCCCGTCAGGTGATTTCTGCAGAGCGCCCATCAACTCATAGGTCAATATAAAGTATGCCATGTGGTTTACCGCAAATTGTTTTTCAACGCCATCATCGGTGCGTTCCAGTTTTGAGAGCCAGGTTCCGGCATTGTTCACAAGCACATCTATGCTGTTGAAATCCCGCAAAATATATCTTGCGGCATCCCGTATGGATTTTTGACTGCTCAGATCGGCAAGAACAAAATCTACGTGGTGATTTTGCGATTTGGCTTTGATTGCTTTTACAGCAGCCTCTGCTTTTTCCTGACTTCTGCAAATGATAATTACATTCGCGCTGGCAATGGCAAGCGCCAATGCAGTTTCAAATCCAATTCCGGAATTTCCACCGGTAACAATACAGTTTTTTCCTTTCATGCAAAGTGTATATTTAAGGCGAAATTAGTGTTGTATTTTTAGACCTCAAAGGAATTGCCGGGCATAATTCTCAATAAGCGCACCTATTCGAAAATATAAGAATTGTGGCGATTTGTTCCGGTGATTCATCACTGTTTAAGGAGAAAAAACAAATTCCTTAAAAAACTTCATTATATAGGTTGAAATTTTGACACTTCATATTTTTGTGTCAGAATTACTTTTGACTTAAAAAAATGGCTCCATCTAAAAGTAGGGAATATAGAGAAACTTTACTTCCAACCAGAAGAGGTTGCCCCATAATCAAACATATTAATCATGAAACAACGCACCAAAGCGCAGGAATCAAAAGCAGCCATCGAACGACTCTACATCATTATGAGACATTTATTTATCAGGGGAAGCTACAAGCCGCTTGGAGTCAGCGGAGGCTCGATCATTAAATCATTACTCACTCTGAATCCGGAGATTTATGGATCCATTGCCGATGAAGACAAAGTGGAATTGGATGGACTGCTGTATGTAATGGATCGCCTTCCTTCCGGAATTGAAGAGTGCAGGCAGATCAATCTTATATCGAGAGAAGGTTACGAAAATTCTAATTTCAAGGTCATCACCCCTGCGAAGCGCCGCCGAAATTGCTACCGGGTGGATGCTGATCAGATTTTTATCGAAGTGACCAGAGGTCGCAGCGATATTTACGACATTCTTACCCATTTGACCTTCCTTTTTGTAGAGGCTGAAAAAATAAAGCGGCATGCCATTGACCACAAAGGCCGCAAAACACTCGCCTGGACCAAACTGGAAGAAATCGTAGAATCAGATGAGGATGATGCCGGTTTGAGTATCGAGCAGGGTTTTGCACATCTATCTGTGCTGCTCGGAAGGACATATGAAGAAGCCAGACAAGCATATTACAAATTTGCCGGAACCAAAGAGCATAATTCACTTTTTCATATTGTGTATTGGATGGGTAAGTTGGCTATTGAGGACGTAGATCAGCAGAATATGCGGGAAATTACCTTCTCTGCCACATTGCGCGAGCGCATTGGGCACCATACCTATGGAGAATTATGGGCAAATAAAATAAAAATGTATTTGCATCAAAACGGGTTGCTCTCCCGTCCGATACATATCATAAGCGCCAACCTCCACAGTTTTCTTAATTCAGTTTACGCGCTTCCGGCCCTGGTAAAAAGTCACGCTGGAATGTCAATTGAATCGATTGCTGCTGAGTTAAGTAAGAAAAATAATGAGAATCTCCAGCAAAAAGTGAGGGCTTTTGCATTCAAACACGGATTGGTCGAGATGGAAGACACCTCCGGCACGAGCATTACCGTGCAAATAATTGATTCAACCAAACTTCCGATCAACCAATTATCCTCTGAATTGAAGTTGAATATTCAAAAACTAAAAGACGAAAAACCAGTGCTTTTGGTAATGGATTATGCCTTTGGTGAGCAGGCTTTTGAAACAATGGACGAATTGCTGAAATACTACGAGCCTGATGGCGAAACAAAAATACCGATCAATGTCAGATCCATTTCTGTTATGGGCAAAGCGGGGATGCTGGGTGGAGAAAAGGGAGATATTATGGTGCCTACTGCGCATGTGTTTGAGGGCACTGCAGATAATTATCCGATCGAAAATGATCTGAAGCCGGAAGATTTCGCAGGCCTTGGCCTTCACGTGGCTGAAGGCCCGATGATTTCCGTTTTAGGCACCAGCCTGCAAAATGCAGATGTGCTGACCTACTTCCTGAAAAGTTCATGGCGCGCCATCGGTTTGGAGATGGAGGGCGCACACTATCAAAAAGCCATTCAATCAGCATCAAAAATCAGATGCAGCATTCAACCTGATGTGAAAGTGAGGTATGCCTACTATGCTTCAGACAATCCGCTGCTCAGTGGAAAAACACTCGCTTCCGGCAGCCTGGGGCTCGAAGGAGTTAAGTCAACCTACGCGATTTCGGTGAGAATATTAAATAAGATATTTGAGTAAAACCCATCCATCCGATTCCCCTTTAAAACCTTTCTGCCTTCTAAACAACAAAATAGAACCTTCAGGGGTTCTTTTTTTACATCACCCGTTCGTAAACTTGCAATTCTATTATTTTCGTTCGGAAGGCAAAACCTGAGAACTTATGATTTTAAGCTAACTTTTTCCGAAGCTTGTCAGAAAGGAGAGGTCTGCTTACATAGTAAATTTAAATCAGGCAAAAGATCAGGGCTTAACGAAATAATGAGTGATTATAAAAGCATCAATTTCCCAAAGCATTTTTTGTGATCCAGTATCGCCAGCCCACGATTGCTTTGTCGAAGGTGGATAACCTGGTGAGGTCCTTGTGTTTGTAACTCGGCAAAAGGATTTTATTCAGCCGGGCAAGTGTCCTAAAAGCGATCTTTTTCATTTCAGAGTTCGTGTGATACGCGGTAAGTTGGAAAAAATCTTTATTTCTTCAAAATGAATTTCTGTTCAGGATATTTTTGCTCTTTCAACTTTCTCCTGATTATATCGACAAGGCCGGGGTGAAAATGATTGCGATTATTTGAGTCATGGTTGCACTAAGGATGAATGCAAGTGCACTTCCCGTGAATATATCTTCCGTTTACCGGTAGGTTGACACCATTCACCGATTTACATTCTGCAATGAATGATCCATTATTTACCTTTATATTAAATTAAAAACATACTACAATGGCTCCATACATTAAAGACAAAAGATATCTGGTAGGTATATTGCTTGTGCTCATCGGATCTGTACTTATTCTGAGTAATCTCAGGTTTATTCCAAGCTTTATCCCATGGTGGGTCTGGACATGGCAATTCTTACTGATCACCATCGGGGTATTTTCTCTGCTCACTTCGGAAAACAACAGGCCGGGAATAACACTGATCGCAATCGGCTCCATATTTCTGCTTGCTGACATTTTGCCGGACCTGTGGCCGTCATTTTTTGACTGGTTTATCGACGATTCCAACCTTTTCTGGTACCTGATTCTCATCGTAGTTGGCTTATCGCTAATTCTGCGAAAGCGCAGTCAGTCTTTCCGGACGAGGAAAAGCAAGTATGGTTTTGATAAAAATGAGCCTGTTGCCGATGAAGTGGAAGGTTCCGGAGAAGCTGGCGAAATTGATTATATCGATGAGGTCGCCATATTCAGTGGCGGAGACAAGATCATAACCTCCAGAAACTTTAAAGGAGGAAAGGTGACGGCTATTTTTGGCGGATCGGATATTATCCTTACCCATAGCCAACTTGCTCCTGGCGTGAATGAAATCGAGGTATTTGCCATGTTTGGAGGGTGGACATTGCATGTGCCGGCAAACTGGCAGATAAAAACTGATGTGGCCGCGATTTTTGGCGGCATTTCTGATAAGCGATATGTAAGCGCTGATACCATTCGCGATAATTCAAGGCAATTGATCATAAAGGGCTTCGTCATGTTTGGCGGAGGAGAGATCAAGTAAACCTGGCATTTTAAAAATGAGTCACCCTATCGCAAACAATCGTCGCAACCTGATCGTCTATGGTGTCTTTTGGCTGTTAATAGCTGCGATGCATGGCGCTTTTTTGTATTCATTTTACCAGGCGTCGATTTATCTGGCCATTGCTGACAGTCTGATCTATTCACTTGTTTATGCGCTCACAGGCCTGGGATTATGGTATGCCGTGAAGTTCAGTCAAATGGAGACAAATAATGTTGGCAACCTGATCGTAAATCATCTGACCACTGTATCCATTACAATTGTCGCGGTGCTGTTTATTGCTTACAATAGTCTGCATTCGATACCCATGCTAAGAGAAGGATATGCTGATTTTTTCAGTAAAACGCTGATATGGAGGGTTTTTACTTCTCTTGTGATTTACATCCTCATCGTGTTGGTTTACTACCTGATTATGTATTATTCTAACTTCATTGAAAAAATAAAGAAAGAGAGTGAATTGGAATCCAATATTAAGGCAGCGGAACTGAACGTATTGAAAAGTCAGATCAATCCACATTTTCTTTTCAACAGTTTGAATTCCATCAGTGCGCTGACCATCACTGAGTCACAGCAGGCACGCGATATGATATTAAAGCTTTCGGATTTCCTCAGGATTTCTATTTCAGAGAAGCCGGATACTATGAGAACTTTCTCGCTGGAATTGGAGCATATATCCGGGTATCTGGATATCGAGAAGGTGAGGTTTGGAGATAAATTACATGTCGAGCATAATATTGCTAAAAAATGTCATGATGCCAGGGTGCCATCACTTATTTTGCAGCCATTGATTGAAAACGCCGTTAAACACGGCCTGAGCGAATCGCTTGGGCGGGTTGAAATCAGAATCACCGCAGATTGTTTTCATGGTTTTCTTAAAATCCAGGTGGAGAATAATTTTGACCCGGAAGGTAAAAAAGTAAAAACCGGAAGCGGCATTGGTTTGCAAAACATTGCGCAAAGACTGAAATTGATCTATAATAGAGAAGATCTGATGCGTGTCGGTGTCGATGGCAACAAATTTTTGGTAACACTCACTTTTCCTCAAAACGACCTGGATGATAAAAGCAATTATAATTGACGATGAACCCCTGGCGCGGCAACTCCTCCGGGGATACCTTCAGGAGCTTGGCGATGTGGAAATCCTGGGTGAGTTTGAGAATGGATTTGATGGCCTGAAAGGCATCATGGAGCTGAAACCGGAACTGATCTTCCTCGACATTCAAATGCCAAAGCTCAACGGCTTTGAAATGCTGG
>CAYZWN010000132.1:12910-13083 GCA_964482185.1 uncultured Roseivirgaceae bacterium | reverse complement strand
CGTTTCATCAAAAGCCAAAGGAATTGCAGCGGCAAACGATGTTCAAAAATATGTTTAAAAGCAGGTACATCGTTTATCTCTCATTTTTTCTGTTTCTCTCAATGACTGCTTTTGTGTTTGTGGACTATTCTTTCGCAAATGTGACAGAGCAGCAATATCCGGATGAAAGGCAA
>CAYZWN010000132.1:1864-12900 GCA_964482185.1 uncultured Roseivirgaceae bacterium | reverse complement strand
TTCTCGGTGTGTTTGAGGGATCTATCATGATTCTGAGCCTGCTCCTGCAGACTTTTGTGAACGAAAAATTATTGAAAAACTATGGTATCAGAACATCCCTGATTTTGATACCGCTCATATTGCTGATTTTTACCGGCATGGCACTCTTTGCCGGCCATACATTTGGGTACCATGTCACTAATCCGGAATTCATTTGGTTTTTCCTTTTTATTGCCTTGAGCAAGCTGTTTTTAACTACCCTGCGCGAAGCGACAGAAAATCCGGTTTTTAAGCTCTTTTTTATGCCGCTTGACAGTCGAATCCGGTTTGATATTCAGATCAAAGTCGAAGGTACCGTGAATGAGCTGTCAAGAGCGCTGGCCGGCGGAGCAATATTTTTATTGGGATTTTTACCATTTTTTGATTTGATCGATTATTCGTGGATTCTTTTACTGATTATTGGTGGGTGGATTTATATCATTTTCAGAATTTACCATTTGTATCGGGAAAATGTTAAGCTGAGACTGGAAAAGCACAGAGATGATGCGGAACAAAATGAGCAAAGTGGCAAAAATTTACTTTTTTCCAGACTCAATGAATCGATCGACGGAAATAACCCAAATCTCATGATTTTTGCTCTGAGGGCCTTGTCAAAAATTGCGCCTGACATATTTAAATCAAAAATCACCAATATTAGCAATGATCACTCAGAAGATGTTTCAATCAAGGTTATGAGAAGCCTTGAAGGAGATTTCTCTTTTATTCACAAAGCCAATCAACGGAAGATTGATGAAATGCAGTCAGGACACACCCAAACGGGTAACCTGAAAGACCATGCAGCTTTGAGCGAAGAGTTAAAAGGCATGATCAAATCACATGACCCTGCGGAACGGAAACTGGCAGCTGAGCTGATTGCTGCAACTGAATCACCTGATAGTGTTTCACTATTAATTGAACTTCTGAATGATACAAATCCTGTGGTTATCAATGCGGCAATCCGGGCATCCATGGAGATGAAGAAACATGAATTGCTGCCATTCATAATCGATAATCTGTATAAGGACAGATATAAGGACATTGCAATTGAAGCCCTTGCAAATTATGGTGAGAGCGTGTTTCCTCAGCTTGAGTCGCTCTTCTATAACACAGAAAAGGATCTCGATATCAAACTTGATATTGTAAAAATCTATGGCAGGACAGGTGGCAGGGAGGCTGAGGCACTCTTGTGGAGTAAGGTTGATTTTCCGGATAAAAAAGTTGTAACAGAGGTTTTTTTGGCATTGAGTCATTGCAGCTTCATGGCGAAAGAGGACCAGGTATCCCGGGTGAAGCAGGGAATTGAAACTGATATCGCTGACATTGTATGGAATCTTAATGCTATCGAGCAATTGCGGGTAAATGGAGAAAAAGATTTTGAGCAGATCATTCACGCCATAAAGGAAGAAAATGATCATAATTACACCCACATCTACATGCTGCTCGCCATGATTTATGACCAAAAATCCATTCAACTTGTCAAAGAAAATATCGAATCAGGGACCCAGGATGGGATATCGTTTGCTATTGAACTGCTGGATGTTTTCCTCTCTGAAGATTTGAAGCAAAAAATCATTCCCATATTCGATGATTCACAAGATATTGACCGCATAAGACGACTTCAGATGTTCTATCCTTCCATCGATATATCACTTGATGATTTGTTGAGACAAATAGTAAATAAAAATTATGATCAGATTACCAGGTGGACAAAAATATGTGTACTTGGTTACTTTGGAGCGCTGCGAGTCAAAGAAAAATTTGACATGGAGCTGATTGCCAATTTATTTAATCCCGACCTTTTGATCAGGGAAGTGGCCGCCTGGTCAATGAATGAAATAAGTGAATCATTTTTCAAAGAGCATGTTGCAAGACTTAAAACAGAAGACTGCAATCATCTTCTGAATTTAATACTCGGAAAAGAGCATGAGCAGTCATCAGCTTTAAGACCGCGCATGAAAGCCGAAGTGGTATCATTTATAAATGAAAAGACCTTGCTGTCTGAATTGCCCAATTACGCCCTTGCCAGTATTGTTGACTACGCGGATGATATGTGCCTGGAAAGCGGTACAGTTATAACAGCCTCTCAATGGAACAATGGGTTTTTCTATATATTGTTTCACGGGTCTCTTAGTGTCAGGAATAAAGAGGGCAACATATTGCACAGTTTTGAGGAGGGTGATTTTATCGGAGAACAAATCAATATCGATTTACTTGAAGAAGAAGTATCCTTTATCACTTATGATGACACTGTTTTGTTGAAAATTGATAAGAGCAGGTTTTTCGATCTGATTACAAATGAATACGAGGTGACGCTTAAATTATTGGATTCCTTTAAGGTTCAGGATGAAATTTCAGCGATTTAGTAAAAATAAATCATGTGTAAGTTTTTATATAAAATACTGTTTCATAACGACATAAACGCTTTTGGTTTAATTTATAATTTATATACTTTTAGCTCGAATTGACAGAACACCACAAATTGTTTCCCAATTCCTTAGAATTTAATGATTTTTGTAGCAAGTGAAGTAAATGAACATTAAACACATACAAGTTCCATGAGTTTTGGCCAAAACATTTATCTAATCAAATCAGACAACGATGAGCGAGATCAGATAGCACGGGACTGGACAGCCAGTTTCAGGCGTTTTTTGGAGTTACTCTTATCAAGGCTCTCCGGTGAACAAATAAAAATAAATGAAATCACCAGTGATGAATTAAACACCGGATCGATTTATTCGCCTCTCACCCTGCTCATACCCGTAGTCAGTGATGACCTGCTCAATTCAAATAATTTTAAAGAGGAGTTAAAACTCTTCCATGAAAAAGCCATTAACAAAGGAAGCAATAACATTACCTGGAATTCCAGGATATTTAAAATATTGAGGGAGCCTCAAAAGGGACATTTCCTGCTTGATTACCTGAGCAATTCAATAAATTATGAGTTCTTTCATGTCGATTCCGTAACAGATGAGCTGGTATCTTATGATGATTTCACCGGGCCGGATTCGGAAAAAACTTTCTGGATGCGGCTTTACGATCTCGCTTATGATATATTTAAGGTAATGGATAGCCTTAAAAGTGCCCAGGCAGAAATCGAGACCATTACAAGAGATTTGAACAAAATAACCGTCTATCTTTCAGAAGTTGGGGCGGACTTAATTTCTGAACGCGATTCCATCAAGAGGGAACTTCAAAGAAACGGCTACCGTGTGCTTCCGGAAAACAATATGCCAAAGGAACTGGATTCTTTCATGAAGCAGGTGAAAAAAGATTTGGCAATCAGCAATATTTCCATTCATCTGGTAGGCGCTGACAATGGTAAAATCCAGGGCACCAACTCGTCCATCATTGATTTGCAAAACAGAATTGCGGTTGAACACTTTAATGACCTGGAAAAAATGGATGCTGAGAGCACACTGAACCTGGGTAGAATTATCTGGATTTCACCTGAATTGAAAAACGTCAGTGTAAAACAGCGACTCTTTATAGAAAATCTCAGAAAAGACTCTGAATCGATGAGCAAGGCTGATTTGCTGGAAACATCACTTGAAGAACTGAAAGCTTATGCACTCAATAAAATAGAGGAAGGCGTTTTAAAACATCAAAAATTAAGCGGAGAGCATAAAATTGACTCAAAAGTCATCTATCTGATTCATGAACGTGCCGATATTGAAAAATGCACTCAGATAAAGGAATATCTGGTCAAAAAAGGCTTTGATGTAATTTTATCAAATTTCGATGGCAACCCGGATGACATCAGGATAACCCACAATGAAAATTTGAAAAAATGTGATGCTGCCTTGATTTATTATGCCAATAACAACGAGGGATGGATAAAAAGTAAGCAGAAGGAAATTCTGAAATCCCTTGGATTAGGTCGTCATAGACCAATCAGTCCTCAGGCCATTCTTGTGGAAAACGAAATGCAATTAAATGAAAGCATCGGGATTGATGAAAATGCCATGATTCTTCAAAATTCACGCGAATTTTCGCCGCAAATTATGGAGCCATTTCTCTCAAAGCTAAACGATTGACATGACCCCAAAAGCATTTGATATCATGGAGCCCTTTCATCATGGGGAAATTGACCTGTTAAACCCTTTCCCGGGTCTCCGGCCATTCACCTTTGAAGAAAGTCATTTGTTCTTCGGAAGAGAAGGGCAGAGTGATGAAGTGCTTCTGAATCTCGCTCAACACAGGTTTGCCGCGGTCATAGGCGCTTCAGGAAGTGGTAAATCATCACTGATGTATTGCGGCCTGATTCCAGTCCTGTTTGGAGGTTTTATGACCGATGCCGGTTCGGATTGGAGCGTTATTGTAACCAGGCCCGGCATTTCGCCAATCGAAAATCTGGCAGATTCCATCCTCAGCAAGGATGAGAGTTATGTGCTTTCTTCTGATGAAGATAAACTCATATCCAAAAGAATGACCACCACCATTCTCAGAAGCAGTTCAATGGGGCTGGTGGATTCAGTAAAACAATTAGCCAATTCAGGCGCAAAAAATATTTTTTTACTTGTTGATCAATTTGAAGAACTATTCAGATTTATAAAGACAGACAGAAGCGATGAAACAATCAATATCGCAGCTGCCTATGTAAACTTAATTCTGAAATCAGTTTCTCAGTCTGAAGTGCCCGTTTATGTGGCGCTTACCATGCGGTCAGATTTCATAGGTGATTGCTCTCAGTTTCCGGAATTAACACATATTATTAATAAAAGCCACTATCTGATTCCTCAAATGACCAGGGATCAGCAGCGCCTGGCTATTGAAGGCCCCGTCGCTGTTGGAGGTGGTAAAATCACCAAGCGTTTGGTTCAGCAGGTGCTGAACGATGTCGGCAATAATCCAGATCAATTGCCAGTCATGCAGCATGCATTGATGCGGACCTGGAATTTCTGGATTGCAAACAGGGATACGGAAGAGCCGATGGACCTTCGGCACTATATCGCAATAGGTAAAATTCACGAAGCGCTCTCGCAACATGCCAATGAAGCGTATTCAGAACTCACTGCCGACGATCAGGTGATATGTCAAATGCTTTTTAAAGCGCTTACCGAGAAGGGAGCGGATAATCTCGGTATCAGAAGAGCAGTAAAGCTTGGTGAGATTGCAAATATTTCCGGTGTTGAGGAAGAGGCACTGATTCGGGTAGTTGACAGATTCAGAGAGCCCGGCCGCTCGCTGTTGATGCCGGCCGCCAATGTGGAACTTCATTCAGATTCGATCATAGAGATTTCGCATGAAAGCCTCATGCGCATATGGCAACGCCTGAAAACCTGGGTGGACGAAGAAGCTGATTCAGCCCAAATGTATAAAAGACTTTCCGATGCAGCGGAAATGTACCAGATTGGGAAAACAGGTCTCTGGCGACCCCCTGATCTGCAGTTAGCGCTCAACTGGCAAAAAAATCAAAAACCAACCAGAACCTGGGCCAAAAGATACAATCCTTACTACGAAAGGGCCATGGTATTTTTGAATACCAGCCAGACCGCTTATGAAAGCGAACAGAAGAGTAAGGAAATGTTGCAAAAAAGAATGCTGCAACGCGCAAAAATGGTGGCCATTATTCTGGGGGTTGCATTCATCATCGCGATCATATTTTTTGTGTTTGGATGGATTAAGAAAATGGATGCCGATGAACAAAGGCTTGTTGCAGAAGCAAACAGAATAGAAGCAGAAAACAATGCCAGCCTTGCCGAGGCAAGAAGAATTGAGGCAGAAAGACAATCCCAAAGAGCCATTGAAAATGCCGAACTTGCAGAACGTGAAAGAATGCGGGCTGAATTGAATGCAGACAGTGCCCTATTTCAGAAAAATATCGCTGAGCGCCAGACGCTGCTTGCATTAGAGCAGCGCATCATCGCTCTTGACAGAGAGCGCACAGCCGATTCACTAAGGGTCATCGCTGACGAGCAAAGCCTGCTGGCCCTGGATGAGAGAGATAAGGCCAACAGACTGAGAATGATCTCTATAGCACAGTCCATGGCCGTAAAATCACTGAATATCAACCAAACTGACCTGAAGGCGCTCCTTGCCTATCAGGCATACAATTTCAATAAAGAATACGGTGGTAGTGTCTATGACAATTATATATATGACGGGCTCTACTACGCCAAGCGGGACAGAATTAAGGAAAGCCAGGGTACAGATCTGAATCGTTACAAGGGGCATCGCGATATGATCAGAGCTATTGTTTATGCACCAAACGGACAGGATTTTTATACAACAGGCAGTGATGGGAAAATATTGAAATGGGACAGCCGTGACTATTCCTATAAGACATTGTATCAACCGGCCGGCCGGATTATGTTCTACGATATGCAGGCCAGTCCGGACGGCAATTGGCTCATCGTATCAGGAGATGCCGCACACATCCTTGTTATTAATCTCAATACACTCAAAACAATAAAAATCGAAGGGCACAAGGGCACCGTTTCCCGGTTGATGTTCCTGCCAAATTCCGAGTATTTCCTTTCCTACAGCATTCAGGACAGTACCCTCAGGATCAACGATTATGTAAACAGCAGTGAGCTAAAAAAATTCAATAACAGGTACACGGCCATTACGCTCAACAGCGATGGAAGTACGCTGGTTGCAGGAACAGAAAATGGCCAGATTGATATCTGGAATACAAAAAATATGGATAGAATTGAATCATACAAGGCGATATCCGAGAAGCCTATTTACGCCATCGAATTCAGCCCGGACAACCGCACCATCGCCATAGGTGATGAAGCAGGTGTTGTTCAGATTGGAGATGTTATAGGTACTGATTTCATGCTGACTCGTTCTTTGTCGAGCCAGCGGTCCAGAATCAATAAGATCAGATTTAGCCCCGACGGGAAACTGCTTGCAACTGCCAGCCTGGATGGCACAGTGCAGCTTTGGGTGCTTGAAAAAATGGATAAAATGCTTCCTGTGGCATTCAAGGACCATCAGGATTATGTTTGGAGCATTGAGTTTAACAAAAGCAGCGACTATCTGCTGGCCGGAACCAGAGATGGAGTTTTGAAGCTTTGGCCCACCAAACCTGATCTCATGGCGGAAGATCTCTGCAAGTATTTATACAGGAATTTGTCTAATACTGAATGGGAAAGGTATGTAGGTGATGACATCAACTATGTGAATACCTGTGAAAAAGCCGGTGTGGTTCCGGCAAACGGAAATTAGAATGCGGGCATGAAATTTTTGTTGCACATATTGATTTTTTTAACGCTCTCATTTCCCGCTTTTGCGCAGGATCAGTGCTCCATTACCCTCAGTCAGGCTGAGGATATGTATGATCTTGGCCGCCTTTATGAAATTCCGGATATGATCAAACCATGCCTTCAGGAAGGTTTTACCAAAGAGCAGAAAATCAGGGCCTACCGGCTGCTCACCCTCACTTATCTCTTTTTAGATTATTACAAAGAGGCAGATAGTACATATCTGAAGTTGCTAAATCTGGCACCGGAATACAACGTAAATGATGAGTTGGATCCAATGGAAATAATCAATCACCATGACAAATTCACAACAAAGCCCATATTTTATCTCACCCTTGGAAAAGTCGGAATAAATGCATCCTATGCAAATGTGATGACGGATTATAGTCTCTCCATGACAGGTGACGGATCAAAAAAATATTCAACTGTCGTTGGTTTTCATGCCGGTTTTGGGGCCGAAATGGTCATTTACAGGAACCTTCATCTGAGCGGTGAATTCATGGTCACCAATAAGAAAATTCACCTTTCAGACACGCACTGGGATTTTTACAGCACCGATATGGATCTTGCGAGAACTGATATCGAATTGCCCCTGCTTTTAAAGTATAATTTTTTCAGAAATAAAATAAGCCCTTTTATCGAGGCAGGAATCAGCCCGTCGATGCTGGTGGATGCTTCGATTCAGAATATTCAGGGTAATTATCTGGTGAATGCAGGTGGAATTGATGAAGAGGTGTTTCCGGTACAACCCAGACCTGAAATTACTTCGACCAGGCTTAATACCACCTTTAATTATTCATTGCTGTTTGGAGGAGGCATCAATTACAAAATTGGACTGAATTATCTGGTTTTTGAAGCCAGATATAGTGTTGGCATGCAAAATACCATCAAGCCATATGACAGGTGGCGGCTTGACGACTCCGATTTAAGGGATTTGAAATTTCCTACCGGACATGTTTATGATGATTTCAAATTAAGTAACCTTTCATTTTTTATAGGATATGTCAAACCCCTTTACAAACCAAGGAAACTAAAGTGAGATTATTTAATAACATATCGGTTATAACTATTCCCACATTTCACGCAAAGGCATGGGTAGGAATGTTACTTTCCTTTTTGTTATCCTTTATTTATTTGGGATGTAGTGATCCGGAACCGGTGAGCCCTGAAGATAGTAAGTTGTTTATCCGGCTCTATGGCGGCAATGGCAACGAGACAGGCCGGGATTTGGCATTAATGCCTGATGGAGGATTTGTTATAGTTGGCTCTACCACTGCAAACAGTCAGGGTGGCAGTGATGTGTATATTGTCAGGGCGGATGCGACAGGAAATATGCTTTGGGAGAATCGCTTTGGAGGAACCGGTGATGATATTGGAAATTCGGTGATCACCAGGGAGGATGGTTCTATTTTGGTATCCGGTCAACGGGCACAAGATCAGAACCCTGAGCTAAGTGATGTATTTGTGATTGCCTTATCTGCCGAAGGAAATTTATTGGGTTCTAACATTTATGGAGATTCTCTGCGAAATGAAATTGGCACGGACATATATGATATCCCGGACGCAGGCTTTTTGATTTCAGCCACCTGGCTCAATGGTGATCAATCGACATATTATATGATTGAGATCGATAACAACCTCAATGTCCTTGACAAAAGAGAGCGCTATCTGAATCCCAGTGACGGCGTGAGCAATCTGAGCGCACGGTCTTTTTCACGCACAGATCCGACTCCAAATGAGCCTCTTTTTGTAGCATTCGGATCGGCACAAGAGCTGCTCACTGGCAATACAAAAGTTTTTAAATTTCAGGCCTCCTACTTCAATACCAATCAGGATGATACACCTCCGGTGTTGTATGGTTTTGACGACAGTAACAGTTTTTGTACCGATGCGCAAATCACATTTGATGGCGGATATATACTTTGTGGCACAAATGTGTCGGGAGGCATTGCCTATGAGATGGTTGTGAAAGTGAATAAAGGAAGATTTCTTGAGGAAGGCTGGAAAAAGGTTTATCCAAATCAATCTTCACGGAACGTAAGAAATCCGGCAATATTCCAGACAAGAGACGGTGGATTTATCCTAATTTCATCCATCGAACTGGATGATCCCCTGAATGATGAAATAAGTCTGTTGAGACTGGATGCCCAGGGCGATGAAGTCTGGAGAAAAAATCTGGGTGGAGGCAGCAATGATGCCGGTACCGGAATCGTGGAATTGGAAGATGGAAGTTTTGTGCTTTCCGGCACGGTTGGCTTCCAGATCAATCCGGGGTCACAATCCAAGATGAGCCTGATGAAGGTGAATGCAGAGGGCGACCTGGTGCCGTTGAACTGAAAATTGAAAAATGGTACATGTATGGTTACATGTAATGACGAAAAACTCATTTATGAGAAATAAATAAAGGATGAGGAATTTTACTAACAACAGGTATTGAATGATTGACAACTACCGCACTTTTTTATTGAGATTGAAAAGACTGGTATTTCTGCCGATTTTTTTTCTTTCCTTTTCCCTTTGGGCACAGGTGGTTATCACCAGCCCATCGTTGGATAACATCTGCGTAAATACAGGATATCAACCTTTGGGAAACATCGTAATTACCGAAAGTAACGCTAGCGATTTTGCAATCAATCAATCAAATGTAACTTTCATTATTGATATTTCGAACCTGGATTTTGAATTTGAACCCAATGTTGCAAGTCCCTCATCTACCGGTCCTGATGTTTCAATAAACAGTATTTCAATAACCGCTAACCAGATTACTGTCGGATTTTCAACACTCCCAACAGCTAATGGGGTCGATGCAATAACAATTAGTGGAATCAGGATTCGATCAACCAGCTATGGTACTGCAAATCTTCAAAGAAATGGAGGTACAGCAACGATTAATGGATTTGGTGATGTAACAGTTTGTGGTTCTTTAAGTAGCTTTCAGGTGCTTTCAGGACCGATTGATGCAGTAGGTTGTACCGGAGAGTCTGTTTCTTTTAGTCTTGCTGTTGGAGGAATTCCTATTTCTTATCAATGGGAGGAGGATAATGGAGGCGGGTTTTCCCCAATTGCTGAAGCAGGAATTTACACTGGGGTAAATACGCCAAATCTATTTATTTCTGATATTACTGGCCTCAATTCCAATAAGTACCGATGCATCGTTTCCGGAGTAAATTCATGCATAGTAAATCCGCAATATGCCTCATTAACAGTAAATACGAATCCGATAGCGGACGCAGGTTCAGATCAAAGTATTTGTGAAGGAGAGTCAGTTATAATTGGTGGTACTCCTTCTGCAACAGGTGGAGATGGGAATTATAGTTACCTCTGGACACCAACACCTGATTTAAGTGATGCAACTGCCTCAAACCCCAATGCAACCCCAACAGCAGATGCCACCTATACATTTACCGTGGAGGATGGAAATTCATGCAGTGATCAGGATCAAGTGAATATCACCGTTAATCCAAAACCTATAATTACTGTTCAACCTGTCGATGAGGAGGTATGTGAAGGAGATGATGCAACCTTTACAGTAAATGCCACAGGAACAATATTAAGCTATCAATGGTATAATGATGGAAATCCTGTTGGTGTTAACAGCAATACCTTAACCTTAAGTGGTGTTTCTTTAGCTGATAATGGATCTAATATTTATGTGGAAATTACGGATGCAGGCCTATCACCTAATTGTACAATCAGTAGTCAAACAGCTGTGTTGACGGTGACTGCTGGCCCGACAGCCGACGCAGGTTCGGCGACGGCGGAGACCTGTGAGACGACGGCCTTCACGGTAGCAGATGCGACTTTCACGAA
>CAYZWN010000132.1:0-1764 GCA_964482185.1 uncultured Roseivirgaceae bacterium | reverse complement strand
CGGTAACAGGCGCAGGCAGTTGCGGACCTGCGATAGATACGAAGGCAATAAGCATCACTGCCGGCCCGACGGCCGATGCGGGTGCAGCGGCGGAGACCTGTGAGACGACGGCCTTCACGGTAGCAGATGCGACTTTCACGAATGGCACGATACTCTGGACGCATAATGGAAGTGGCACGATTGTCAACGCGACGACGCTCAGCCCGACCTATACACCATCACCTCTGGATGCGGGCAATACAGTAACATTGACGCTGACGGTAACAGGGACAGGCAGTTGCGGCCCGGCGATAGACACGAAAGCATTGAGCATTACCGATGGACCAACAGCGGATGCGGGTTCAGCGACGGCGGAGACCTGTGAGACGACAGCCTTCACAGTAAGTGATGCAGCAGTCACGAATGGCACGATAGTATGGACACATAATGGAGACGGAGCGCTTACAGATGAAACGACGATCAGCCCGACCTACACGCCAGCCGCATCAGATGCGGGCAATATAGTAACATTGACCCTGACGGTAACAGGCGCAGGCAGTTGCGGACCTGCGATAGATACGAAGGCAATAAGCATGACAATCGCCCCTTCCACCGACGCAGGCAGTGATGAAATAATCTGCAACAGCACACCATTGTACAATTTCGGCACACAATCAACACTGGCTTCGGTAAGCAATTTTTCCTCTATTCTTTGGACAACAACAGGAAGTGGAACGCTATTTAATGCAAATACCTTATCTCCTTCCTATTTAATAGGCCCAGGGGAAACTGGAACCATTACCTTCACCTTAACCGCCTTTGGTAATGGCTCGTGCCCTGATGTAACCGACAATATGATCCTGACCATCAATTCTGCAGTAGTTGTTGATGCAGGTAGCAATGCTGTAATTTGCGAAGATCCATTGGCCACCCAAATTTTTGATTTTTCTGCCAGGGGCACTATAGCAAGTTCTATCAATGGCGATGGCAATTATAGCTGGGCAGCCAGTCCTGTTGGAAGTGGCACATTCAATGATACAAACTTACTCAATCCGGAATTTGAAATAACCGCAGGCTTCAATGGTAAAATTACATTTACATTAACTGCAGGCGGTGGTGTAAGCTGTGGCGATGGAATCGATAGCTTTGAATTAGAAGTAAAACCAACGCCAATAATTAGTATCACAAATAATCCAGTCAATCCTTCCACAATAAATAGCGGAGAAGCAACCGACATAGATCTGAATGCAGATGTCCCCACAGCGCAGATAACACTGAGCAATGTTGCTTTAAGTATGCCGGCAAGCATAAGTGGCTTCTCACCGGTTAGCACAATTTATCCAAGTGGCTTTAAGCTCCAAAACTCACTTATTAACAATACGGATGATCCACAATGGATTGATTATACCTTTACAGCTGATGCTTCCGGTTGTGCCAGCCTTTCTTCACAAACTGTACGAGTAAATGTTAATCCTGCTCCGCAGATGACAGTGGTAAATTCTAGTCCAAATTTATGTTCAGGGGAGGCGACATCCATTGAGTTGAGCAGTACAACATTTGGGGCGGAATACAGGATATTGGACGTGGTGGTTTCACCTGATGCGGACGGAGTTACAGGGTTTGACCCAGTTCCCGGAGCATGGTCCGCATTCCCGGTCACAATTGCAGATATTCTGGTAAATGGTACCGACCTGATTCAGACAGTGAGCTATAGTTTTGAAGTCAGGGCGAGTGGTTTTGTTAGTTCGGCGATTCAGACGACATTGGTGACGGTGAATCCGGCGC
>CAYZWN010000131.1:0-13121 GCA_964482185.1 uncultured Roseivirgaceae bacterium | reverse complement strand
CTCCAAAAATCCCTCATCAACCAAATCTTTTAGCGTATGGCAAAGCAAACACCACAGACAACACAGAGAAACACAGAGAAAACTCTGAGAAACTCTGTGCCCCTCTGTGGTGAAATAAATGACCAAATCTTTTAGCGTATGGCAAAGCAAACACCACAGACAACACAGAGAAACACAGAGAAAACTCTGAGAAACTCTGTGCCCCTCTGTGGTGAAATAAACAACCAAACATTTTAACCATGGCCTTCAACGAACTCAATAGCGATACACCACAGATAACACAAAGAAAAATCTGCGAAAGTCTGTGCCATCGGTCTGGAATTACCATACAATATTCCATATTCCAATATGGAATATGTTTAAGCAAATACTTGTAATTTAGGTATATAATTCATATTATTGCAATTCGGAATATAGAATATATCTTAAGCAATGAAATTTGTACAGCCCGTTATGAGCCCCTTAGATGTGGTGGTATTGGTGAAATTGGCCATAACCAATGAGTCGGTAACACAGCTATCACTGGCAGCTGCGCTTTCACTCAGCCAGTCGGAAATCAGTAAATCGATGACGCGCTCTCGGTATGCCGCTTTGCTCTATGGCAAAGATCATCAGGTGATGCGACAGGGCTTAATGGATTTCATTCAATATGGTTTGCGCTACGCTTTTCCTCAGCAACCGGGAGCTGTAGTCAGAGGTATTCCTACGGCCCATAGTGCAGCACCACTGGTAGAATACATCCAAAGTGATGAACCCTATGTATGGCCTTCACCTTATGGTCATGTCAGAGGGCATGGTATAGCGCCCTTATACCCTAAAGTGGTAGACGCGGCACTAAAAGATCCGAAACTGTATGAGGTATTGGCATTAATCGATGCAATACGTGTAGGTAGAGCACGTGAGCGAAACATCGCAATTGACGAACTCAAAAAGAGATTATGCTGAAAAACACACAAATAAACAGAGCCGTCACCAAAAAAATTGCTCATGCATTAGGCCCATGGAATGATCGTGTAGTGTATGTGGGTGGTGCTGTGGTGAGTTTATATGTAAACGACCCTTCAGCAGAAGACGTACGACCAACCAAAGACCTCGATCTCACTTTAAAAATTGCCAGCCTGGGTGAATTAGAAGCTTTGCGCGAAGCGCTTATTCAGCGCGGATTTGTACAGTCAGCTAATGACTCCGTGATTTGCCGTTTCCGATATGAAGATGTATTAGTAGATGTAATGGGTACAGAACCCGTCGGTTGGGCTCCCGGCAATAGGTGGTTTAAGCAAGGCTTTGATTTGGCATTTCGTTATAGGATAGATGAACTGGTGATTAACTTATTGCCTCTCCCATATTTTTTGGCTACAAAGTTTGATGCCTTCTTCGAGCGAGGCATTAATGATATATGGGCAAGTCATGATTATGAAGATATCATCTATCTGTTCAATCATGTTTCTGATATTACGAATCAGGTATTGCAATCGGAAGAGAAGGTTAAGTCTTACCTATCGGAATGTTCAACGAAGATTTTGGAAAATCGTAATTTGAGGGAGGCAATCGTTGGAAATTTATTCCATGAAGGTCAAGAGGAACGCCTTCAATTAATTCTACTTAAACTTAAAACTATTGCTGATGGCCTTTAACGAAATAAATAGCGACTTACCACAGATAACACAGAGAAACACAGAGAAACACAGAGAAAACTCTGAGAAACTCTGTGCCCCTCTGTGGTGAAATAAATAACCAAATCTTTTAGCCCATGGCCTTTAACGAACTAAATAGCATTGCACCACAGAGAACACAGAGAACACAGATAAACACAGAGAAAACTCTGAGAAACTCTGTGCCACTCTGTGGTGAAATAAATAACCAAACATTTTAACCATGGCCTTTAACGAACTCAATAGCGTAGAGCATTACATCATCCACCAATTGTGTGGGGTGAATTTGAATGCTGCAGGCGTGCAGGAAGGTAAGGTGGCGTATGGTGCTTCATGGGTTTACAAATCCACCAACGAAATTCAGCGCGGAGTAAATGAAGTGCTTGTAGAGTCGGAATTAAAAGATGCACTGATCCGCCTCAATCCGGAAATCACCCAAAACCCCGCTCTGGCCGATGAGGTCATCTATAAACTGCGGGCGGTATTTCTGGCTGTCAATCAGGTGGGTTTGGTCAAAACCAACGAAGATTTTTTTAAATTACTGTTTCGGTATCAGTTTCATATTTTATTTTTTTCAAATGAAACCCATAAATATTAGAATTAGTGATCTTTACTTTAATATCCAACGAATCAGACGCAATCTGGCATCTGTCCCTTTCGAAGAAGAGATACTTCGACGTAGGCTTGGAATTTTATCAGAACTCCTTGCTTGTTATGAACAAAGCATAAATGAGCATAAAACAGATCTCATTTCCAAGTTCGAATCTGACGTACTCCTATATGCTCATTGGGTGTATGCGAACCATGAGGCAGCTAAAAGCATTTTAGCTACACGAATGGCTAAAACCACTGAGAAAACCAATGAAGATGTACCTCCACTGCCGGTAAGATATGTTGAAAAGACTCAGGCCGGATTAAATAGAAAGATACTCATCCGGGACCATGTTACCGAAAAGGAGTTTTTTTTGGAGATTACTAATTTTCGCGAAGAAGAGCGATTTAATCATGATACTTTGGAATTCATTGTATTCATTGGGAAACCCATTGCAAAAGCCATTATCAATCAGAGGGTTGGATTTACTTTTGATATCCACCATCGTAAACACGAAGTCCTGGCAATTTATGGGAAGGAATAGCGCTCAAGCTTATTTTTGTCTGGAAATGGAAAGTGCAAAACTTATTGTCCGGTGATTCTTCCACCGCAATTCTCTTTTTATCGATATTTTTTGTAAAATTAACCTGTAATTCTTTTTGTAAGTAGATTTTTTAGCGAACCAGATTTCCTGTCACAGATCCTGGTTTAATTTCAAACAGTATGATAATTCAAAGAATGACGTTGCAACCAGGCAAATTAGGGAAGATGCATAGATCAACAGCAAAAGGCATTTTTTAATTGATGGCACTTGCAATAAAAACCACGATATGAACGCACTCCAACTG
Source organism: uncultured Roseivirgaceae bacterium (assembly GCA_964482185.1). Lineage (GTDB taxonomy): Bacteria > Bacteroidota > Bacteroidia > Cytophagales > Cyclobacteriaceae > JAAUQL01. The sequence continues at coordinate 10,029 of CAYZWN010000131.1, read as the reverse complement.
CACAATGGGATTCTCAATAATTATAAGGCATATATTGAGAGTTTTATTAATATCAAGGATCAAAGAATTAAAGATGCGGTAACTGATGCCATTGAAGAAGGCAAACTCTGGAAAGAACCCCTTATTCAATTCAATCCGGCATTTGATACGTCAGAATCTATGAACGACCTCATCGATAGTGGTTTTATCAACCCGGTTTTACGCGATGTTTTTAAAGAATATAAACTATATGCCCATCAGGTAGAAGCGCTGAAGCTTGGTTCAGCAGGGCATGATTTCATAGTCACCTCAGGAACAGGTTCGGGTAAAAGCCTCACATTTATTGGTACCATTTTCAACTACCTGGCACAAAATCCCGGGAATCCAAAAGGTGTTAAGGCCATCATCATCTACCCGATGAATGCCTTGATCAATTCGCAATTCAATGAATTGAAGGGATATGAAGAGTATTATAAAAATAAGACTGGTAATGAATTCCCATTTTCATTCGGCCAATATACCGGTCAGGAAAAAGGAGACGAGAGACAAAATTTGTTGGAAAATCTGCCTGATATCCTTTTAACCAACTATATGATGCTGGAATTGATCCTCACAAGGTCAAAAGAAGCAAATCTGAAAGCCAGTATTTACGAGAATCTGAGATTTCTGGCTTTCGACGAATTACATACATTCCGTGGACGCCAGGGATCTGACGTTGCATTACTTATCAGAAGAATTAAATCCCAATGTAAAAACCGGGTAAGCTGTATTGGGACATCCGCCACCATGGTTTCAGGAGGCTCTTTGAAAGAACAGCGCGAATTAGTGGCTGATGTTGCTACCAAATTTTTTGGTTCCACTTTTTCAGAAGATCAGATCATTGGCGAAACCATAATAAAATCACTTGAATCCGGGCCAATTGGAAAAGATGAATTAATTGAGGCAGTTGGGCATGAGCCTGCCACCGTTGATGAAAATTTCATTCGAAATAATCCATTGATACGTTGGCTTGAGCAATATGTAGCACTTTCAGAAAAGGAAGGCATCATCGTTCGCAATAAGCCACTTACCCTAAATCAAATCACCAATAAATTGCTGGAGACTACCGGCTTAGAGGCCCGGTCAGCAGAAATGGCCATTATCAAAGCCCTGAATTGGCTCAGCCAGTACAACAGCGCAAAAACAAAGGATTCTCAACCAATATTGCCCTTTAAGATACATCAATTCATCGCGCAAACAGGCTCCGTTTATGTTACTTTGGACACACCTGAAAACAGGATAATCAGTCTGGAGCCGGGATCATATATAACCACTGATGAAAATAGGAGGCAGCCGATTTACCCCATTGTTTTTAGTCGGGAGAGTGGTGCTGAGTTCATTTGTGTTACGAAAAGTCCCAATGATCAACAACTGATCCCCAGAGAGTTTAGTGACTGGACATCTTCTGAAGAGGAACAAGCTGACGGCGCTGCAAGAGGTTATTTACTTACCGATCCAAGCATCTGGAATCCTGACGAAGACATTGAAAACCTGCCGGAAGCGTGGATTAAGAGAAATTCAAGTGGACTAATCACCGGCTTTGAGAAAAAGTACCAGAAAAGGGCCCCTCAAAGAATCTGGTACGACGAATACGGACGTTACTCAGACCAGCCGGGTTTGTATTCCAGGGAAGGGTGGTTTATGTCATACAAATTATTGTTTGATCCGACGAGCGGATCCTTCTACGACACAAAAACCAGCGAGGGGACCAAGCTTACCAGGCTCGGTAGTGAAGGCAGGAGTACCGCCACAACCACCTTAACATTTTCCATTCTCAAGCAACTTGCCCTGGCCAACTACCTGGTGGAAAAGCAAAAAGTACTTTCTTTCACCGACAACAGGCAAGATGCAGCCTTACAATCAGGACATTTTAATGATTTCATCGATACGGTTAAGATTCGGTCGGGCATTTACCATGCCATCAACCAAGCTCCAGATGGTTATTTGACTTTTGACCAGATAGGCAACGCTGTCTTCAATACCCTTGGACTTTCGCAAAAAGATATCGCCGTAAGCCCATCAGATTTTCCTGGGCCAAAACGAGAAAATGAAAAATCCATCAAGGACTATCTGGTTTACCAGGTTTTGGAAGATTTAAAACGAAGCTGGCGGGTTGTGCTTCCCAACCTCGAGCAATGTGGGTTGTTAAAAATAAGGTATAAATATCTGGATGAAATCTGCCCGGATGATAATTATTGGACAAATGTTACTATTCTCAAGGATCTCGATGCGGAAAATCGAATGGAATTTATCCAGCAAATCCTGGATTATTTTCGAAAGCAATACAGTATCAGGTGTGATGAGTTTTTAACCTCTCAAAAGATCGAGAACAACATTACACTCATCAACCAAAAGTTGAAGGATCCATGGAATTTTAAGTACAACAAAAGACCAAGAGAAGCTGGCTTCATCCGGCTGGTCACGCTCCACAAATCATTCAGGCATTTTACCGATAGTGCAGGCAACAATAGTGCTATCGGCAAATACATTAAGCGTGTTTATGCAGAGGTTTACAATGAAAATCTGAAAGGGGACAAGTATAGGGAACTCGCTGCAGTAATCCTTCATCATTTGAGCAACGCAGGTTATTTGAATGAAGAAAAAACGAGGGATGTGAACAATATAGAGACTCAGGTCTATCAATTGAATATTGATTACATCCAATGGATGAAAGGAGACGGCAGCTCAGTGGATGTGGATAAGATTAAGAATCCATCCTATAAAGAATCAGAAAAGCGGGCCAATACCTTTTTTAAATCTGTTTATGAAACTGATTTCAGAACACTGAAGCCATATATAGCTGCTGATCACACAGGTCAGATTTCCGATACTGCTGTTCGTCAGGATCGCGAAGATAAATTCCGTAAGGGCGAGATCAGTGCCTTATACTGCTCGCCGACAATGGAATTGGGTATCGATATCTCCAGCCTGGATGTGGTACACTTAAGAAATGTGCCACCAAATCCCGCGAACTATGCACAGAGAAGTGGCAGGGCAGGAAGGAGTGGTCAATCCGCATTGGTTTATACCTATTGCGGTTCATACTCGGCTCATGATAGAAATTATTATAACAAGGCCATCGATATGGTTTCGGGAAGTGTAGTGCCGCCAAGGCATGATCTTTCAAATCCGGAATTGCTGAAGTCGCATTTATACGCCATCATTCTTTCAGAAATCACGCTTGATGAACTGAACGAAAGTATTTTTAACCTGCTCGACTCAACCAAGGCAGCCCTACCCTTAAAGGAGGAAGTTTCTTTGAAATTGAATCTTTCAGAATCAACAAAACTCAAGGTTCGTGGTATTTTCACCAGGGTCGTTCAGGATTTCCAACCTGCTTTGATGGGGAAATACTGGTTCAATGACCAATGGATTGAGCAGAAAATCAATGATTTCCCGCATCAGTTCGAGCTTGCGCTGGATCGTTGGCGGCGGCTTTATTTTGCGGCTATCGACATGCGTTCTGCCGCTACTCAGAAAATTGAATCCGGAACCTACACCGCTTCAGGCAAAGAATTCAAAGAGTTACAGCGAATGCAGCGACACGCGGCCACGCAAATCGATTTACTAAAATGTGAAGCAGGAAACCGTACCAGTAGTCTTTCGGAGTTTTACCCATACAGGTACCTGGCTTCCGAAGGATTCCTGCCTGGTTACAACTTTACCCGATTGCCTATCCGTACCTTCCTGCAGAATGATGTCGGTGAGTATATTTCCCGGCCTCGCTTTATTGCGCTGCGAGAGTTTGGGCCACGAAATATCATTTACCACAGTGCTCAGAAATACAGTATCGTGCAGATGACCAAGCCTGAAATTGAAAATGAGCTGCGGCGAGCAAAGGTCAGTAAAAAATCAGGCTACTTTCTCGAAGAATCCGAGTTTGATCAGGAGCAGTGTCCATTCTCAAAAGAGATGCTCACCAGCGACAGTACCAGAACTATTTATACGCACCTTCTTGAGCTGAGCGAGACGCGAGCCGAAATGCGTGACCGGATTTCATGTGAAGAGGAAGAGCGATCTTCACAAGGTTTTGATATTGAAACATTTTTCAGTGTTCCCGGTGGATTGGATAAGATCAAAAAGGCAGTATTGAAGAATGATCAGGATCAACTACTGAATATTCAATACATCCCGGCAGCCAAACTGATCCAGGTAAATAATGGTTGGCGAAATACACGGGAGAAAGGGTTTTTAATAGGCAGGAATTCCGGCTTTTGGAAATCCCGAATAGAAAATCCGGATCCAGAAGCAGAGCCTGTCCTCAATGTAAAAATCTATACATCGGATACAGCCGATGCTTTGTATTTGCAACCTATTAAATCATTAAAACTGTCATACGCTGGTGTGGTAACTTTGCAATACGCATTAAAGCGAGCCATTGAAATTATTTATCAGGTGGAGCCACGCGAAATCGGAGTAACGCTGATGGGTGATGCTGAAAATCCGAATATTTTCATTTATGAAGCTTCTGAAGGTAGTCTCGGGATACTATCACAGATTGTCGAAGAGCACGGCGCATTCCAAAGGCTGGTTTCTAAAGCATTCGAACTTTGTCGTTTTGATTATGAGGAATACAGGGATCCGGCATCCTACGAAGACCTGTTGAGTTATTATAACCAACGCTATCATCGTCTGATCGACCGCTTTCTTATTAAAGAAGCCCTGGACATGATGGAACAGGCGCGAATAGAACATGGCCTGAAAAACAGTACGGCAGACTATGATACACACTATCATTCGATGTTGAATCAATATGACAAAAACTCTTCCACAGAACTAAAATTCCTGAAATACCTGTATGACAACGGCCTTCGACTTCCGGATACAGCTCAGGAAAAAACAGAAGGTATTTATGCCCAGCCAGACTTTTTCTACGAGCCTGACATTTGGGTTTTTTGTGACGGCACACCGCATGATTTACCTGAAATCAAGGAGCAGGACAAAAAAATTCGCGATGCCATCCGCAATCGCGGCGAACAGGTGTGGGTATATTATTACAAGGACAATCTCGCGGAGAAGATTGCAGAGCGGGGTGACATTTTTAAGAAAGTACGATAATGGAATACAAAGCAGGCTCGTTGGTTCGGGCAAGGATGCGCGAGTGGGTAGTACAGCCATCATCTGATCCCGATCTCGTGGTGTTGAAACCGCTCGGCGGGTCCGACGATGAAATTACGGGTATTTACCTCCCTTTGAAAATTCAGGAAGATGCGATTACCTCCGCCGAATTTCCAAGACCGGAGGTGAGTGACATCGGAGACTACACTTCAGCCAGACTGCTTTACGATGCGGCACGGCTGTCATTCCGCAGTGGCGCCGGACCATTCCGCTCCATGGGTAAACTCTCCTTTCGTCCCCGGTCGTACCAGATGGTGCCACTTATCATGGCCTTGCGCCAGGAAATCATCCGCTTGCTCATTGCCGATGATGTAGGGATTGGTAAAACACCGGAATCACTCCTTATTGCCAAGGAAATGCTGGAAAGACGGGAAATACAGCGCTTCGCCGTTATTTGCCCTCCGCATTTATGCGACCAGTGGCAGCGGGAATTGCTGGAAAAATTTGGCATCGAAGCAGTCATCATCCGGTCCAACACCCAGGCACGCCTGGACAGGGAAATACAAGGTGACGTGAGCGTATTTTCGTATTATCCACACCAGGTCATATCCATCGATTATATTAAAGGCGATAGCCGGAAGAATGTATTTATCAATGAAGCCCCCGAGTTGTGCATCATCGATGAGATTCATACGTGCGCCAAACCGGAAGGGGCCAATAAAAGCCAGCACCAGCGATACAGCCTCATTCATGACCTGGCAGCAAAAAAGGATCAGCACCTTGTAATGCTCACCGCGACACCACATTCGGGAAAACCTGAAGAGTTCCAATCCCTTCTTGGACTGATAAGTAAAGATTTCATCAAGCTTGAACTTGGCACCGCCACCACAGAGCAAAGGCGCGACCTCGCCAAACATTTCGTGCAACGCAAACGTGCGGATGTACAGGAATGGATGGGTGAAAAGACCTTATTCCCCGAGCGGGATGCCGGTGAATTCCCTTATTCACTTACACCAAACTATGCGGCCTTCTATAACGATCTGCTCGATTTTGCCAGGGAACTGGCAATGCCAAATCAGGAAGAAAAAAGAATACGCCAGCAGATGCGCTACTGGACAGCCCTGGCACTAATGCGCGGATGCATGTCGAGCCCATGGGCTGGCATGGAAATGCTGGACAGAAGGTTACAAAACAAACAGCTGATCGACGAAGACGATCTTGATTTGGGATCAAACCCCGTTTTGGACAACGATCAGGCTGCCGATCCTGACAATACACCATCGTACCTTGTAGAGCAATCAGCCTGGAAAGATTCTGAGGCAAAAAAAATCAGGGTGTTGAAAACTCAGTTGGAGCGGCTGGCCAGTTTCCAGCATGATAATAAAGTGCAAAGTGCCACAGGAATAGTTACTCAATGGCTCAATGAAAAATATAACCCGGTGATCTTTTGCCGATACATCGCCACGGCGCATTACGTAGGCGATATTTTAAAATCTCAACTGGAGAAAATTTACAAAAAGGATATCGACATCAGGGTGATCACCAGTGAAGACCCGGACGAAGTGAGGAAAGAAAAGGTGGATGACATGCGAAAATCTCCAAGGAGGGTACTTGTCGCCACCGATTGCCTTTCGGAGGGGATCAACCTGCAGGATCTGTTCACAGCAGTGCTGCACTACGACCTACCCTGGAATCCCAACAGACTGGAACAACGCGAAGGCCGGGTGGATCGCTTCGGGCAGCCGAGTCCGGTGGTGAAGGCTTACCTGCTGTATGGCAAGGACAACCCTATTGATGGCGTGGTGCTGAAGGTACTTCTAAGAAAGGTGCGTGAAATAAAAAAATCGCTTAAAATCTCCATGCCCTTCCCCGAAAACTCGGAAACCATCATGGACGCCGTACTGCAAACGGTGCTTATCAATCCTAAAAAAATTCAACATTCCCTCCAGCTCTCCATCGACTTTGGACCGGACAGCGCCATTACGCAGTCGGAATTGAAGGCCACCAAGGCCATCGAGGAAGCTGCCGACCGCGAAAAACGCTCGCGTGACTTGTTTGCCCAACATGCCATAAAAGCATCGGAGATCGAGGTGGATTTGCGCAGTGTAGATGAAGCCATAGGTCAGCCGCACGATGTGGAATTATTTGTAACCCGTGCCATGTCCTATATGGGTGTGCAAATGGATGCCGATAAAAAGGGATACCGATTGTACCCGGCCAACCTGCGGGAATCGCTGAAAGCCGTGTTGCCTTCAGGTTCACCTATACTTGTATCCTTTTATTCGCCCACGCCGGAAAACGTCTATTACATCGGCAGGAACCACCGCTTTGTGGAGCAGCTCTGCCAGATCATGCTTTCGGCGGCGCTAAACCGCGATGGAATACAAAAAGTAGCACGGGCCTCTGTGATTAAAACCCGCTCTGTGGGTGTGAAGACTACCCTGGTGCTTTTCCGTGTGCGCAATGTGATCGGCGATAAAAACGGCACCAATGAACTCGTGGCAGAAGAAATGCTGCTATGGGGCTTCAAAGGCTCACCCGAAGATAATGATTGGCTGAGCCAGGAAGAAGCAAAGGCATTGCTTCAGGAGGCAGGCCCCACCGGTGATACCACACCGGAGCAACGCCGGGCCACCCTTCAACAAGAGCGTGAGGTGATCGATTCCTTGCAACGGGATTTTGACAAAGTGGCCTTTGACCGCGCCGAAAATCTTGTCGCCTCGCACGAACGATTCCGCAAGGTGATGGGAGGAAACAAATACAACGTGGTGCTTCCCATATTGCCCATGGATGTCATGGGACTTTATGTATTACTTCCTGATAACCGTAAATAGCTGCCGGCATGAAATTCCAAACGATACGTATTGAAGGAAACACCGTCTCGGCTGACATACTCGACAAAATTAGTGAAGGTGAATACAAAGGCCAGTTACCAAAAGACTTTGGCTTTGATGCCGGAACGAAAGTAAAGGACGAGATCGCCCGTGCATGGGCCGATGCGCAAAACCAATGGAAGATTTTCAGAAACCGAACAGCAGGTTTGGGTGACACCGATACCGGCCTGTCCGAAGTTCGGAAGTACTGGATGATTCCCTTCCTTGGCTTACTGGATTACAACCTCGAAACAGCTCCCGCCGAAAAGCTGGACAACGGCAACAGCTATCCCATCTCGCACCGTGAAACAAAACTCGATCGCTTTCCGGTGTACATTGTTGGGTTTAAAGACAAAGCTCAAAAAGCCCCTGAAGAGCGCTCCACGCTGGATATTAAACCATCCAATGCCACGCGCAAAATGTCGCCCCATGCGCTGGTGCAGGAATACCTGAACCTCACCGAACATACCTATTCGCTTATTACCAATGGCCTTCAGTTAAGGCTGCTACGCGATAATAGCCGACTGGTCAAACTGGCATTTATTGAGTTTGACCTGGAGCAAATGATGGACAGGGAAGTCTTCACCGACTTTGCCCTGCTGTTTCGATTGCTTCATGCTTCGAGGTTTCCAAAACAAAAGGAACATACAGCCGAATCAATCATTGAACAGTATTTCCAGGATTCCCTTGAGTCTGGTGCCCGGATCCGCGACGGTTTGAGCAAGGCAGTGGAACGCTCGCTTGTGAACCTTGGAAATGGATTTCTTAGATATCCCGCCAATTCAGATTTGCGAAGTGCCCTACAGACTAACCAACTTTCAACGGTTGAATTTTACAGGCAAATACGTCGCCTGATTTATCGCCTGTTATTCCTGATGGTGACGGAGGACCGAAATCTGATTTTTCCATCACCTGATGGACTATCCGACAGTGAAAAAAAGGACCAGCTTAGAAACAGGGATTACTACAAAAAGTACTACAGCATAGAAAAGATTAAGAACCTCAGCTCCAAAGTTGGATTATTCAATCACCACGGAACGGATGTGTGGCTGGGTGTCCTTAGTACTTTTCGTCTTTTTGAAGCCGGCGGGCGCGGTATGAAAATGGGTATTTTCCCTCTTGATGGCTTCCTCTTTAGCGCTGATGCCATCCGTGAACTGGAATATTGTCTTATTCCCAATGATGAATTCCTGAACTGCATTCGTGAACTCAATTGGTTTTACAATGACCAGCGGCAGCTAACCCGCATTAATTATGGCTCTCTGGATGTGGAAGAACTGGGCTCCGTATATGAAGGCCTATTGGAACTGCATCCGGTGATTGAAAACATAGAAGCCGGAAATCCGGTACACATCAACTTTACCTTTCACGAAGGTACCGATCGCAAAACAACAGGTTCATACTACACCAGGCCGGAACTGGTGAACGAACTCATCAAATCGGCTTTGATACCAGTGATTGAAGAACGGCTGAAAGACCATGCCGGAAACAAGGAAGCACAGGCCAAAACCTTATTGAAACTCAAAGTTTGCGATGCCGCAGCCGGTAGCGGACACATGCTTCTGGCAGCAGCCCGTATCATTGCCTGGTACCTGGCAAGGGTGCAGAGTGGGGAAGAAAACCCTGCTCCTTCGGTTTATAGAAAGTGTTTACGGGAAGTAATACAGCATTGCATTTATGCGGTGGATTACAACCCCGATGCGGTAGAACTCTGTAAACTGGCTTTGTGGCTCGAAGGACACAACAGCGGCAAACCACTCAGTTTTTTGGACCATAAAATACGCAACGGCAACAGCCTGGTTGGTGTAACCGATTTGAGCGTATTGAAATATGGGATTCCCGATAATGCATTTAACCCGGTAACCGGAGATGACAAAAAGATTTGCCAGGAATTGAAAAAGGAAAATGCCCGCTTTAATAAAACCAGGCTTCGGTCGATCGATTTTGCGCAGGCAGGAGACGTGTCTTCAGATGACTTTCTTGACGACTACAAGGAACTTGAAAATATTGCACAGGATGATGTAGCAGGGGTGGTACAGGTGAAATCGAAGTTTGAAAAACTTCGGAGCAACCGTGCATG
>CAYZWN010000130.1:0-13124 GCA_964482185.1 uncultured Roseivirgaceae bacterium | reverse complement strand
ACGAAAAAAGCGAATGTGGCCTGGGTGATACCGTCAGAATTATGGAGACAAGACCGCTCAGTAAGAACAAGCGTTGGAGATTAGTAGAAATTATAGAAAAAGCGAAATAAAATGATTCAGCAAGAGTCACGCCTCAATGTTGCCGATAACAGCGGAGCAAAGGAGGTTTTATGTATAAGGGTTCTGGGCGGCACAGGAAGGAGATACGCCTCTGTAGGGGACAAGATAATTGTTTCAGTTAAGTCAGCTCTTTCCTCCAGTTCACTAAAAAAAGGCACGGTTTCAAGAGCAGTAGTAGTAAGAACTAAAAAAGAGGTGCGACGCAAAGACGGATCATATATTCGCTTTGAAGACAATGCTGTTGTATTGCTCAATGCAAATGACGAGCCGCGCGGAACAAGGATTTTTGGTCCAGTGGCCAGAGAACTTAGAGACAAGCAATTTATGAAAATAGTATCCCTGGCTCCAGAAGTATTGTAAAATGAAAAAAGTCGTGAAGAATAAAACTAAATTCCATATCCGAAAGGGCGATACAGCAATAGTCATTTCAGGTAATGATAAAGGAAAGAAAGGCAAAGTTCTTGAGGTTTTAAAGGATAAAAACCGCGCTATCATCGAGGGTGCCAATATCATGACAAAACATGTAAAACCTTCAGCAAAGCATCCTGAAGGAGGCATCGAAAAAACTGAGGCACCGATTCATATCAGCAATATTATGCTGGTGAATCCATCTACCGGAGAGCCTACCAGAATAGTACGTAAAAAGGATGCGGATGGTAAATTGCAAAGATTTTCGAAGAAAACAGGAGAAGTAATAAAAAATGGCTAACCCGAGATTAAAAGTCAAATATACAGAGGAGGTAGTGCCTGCTCTAAAAGAAAAATTCCAGTACAAATCTGTTATGCAGGTCCCTAAAATATTGAAAATTAGTATAAATAAGGGTATTGGTGCTGGTGTGGCAGATAAAAAGGCGGTAGATACCGGTGTTGAGGAACTTTCACAAATTACCGGTCAGAAGGCTGTACAAACCATCGCAAAGCAATCCGTTTCAAACTTTAAGTTACGAGAGGGTATGGCGATTGGCGCCAGAGTTACTTTAAGAGGAGATATAATGTACGAATTCCTAGACAGATTGATGAGTGTCGCCTTACCACGCGTTCGGGACTTCAGGGGAATCAGTGAAAAAGGTTTTGACGGCAGGGGAAACTACACGCTCGGGGTGAAGGAGCAGATCATTTTTCCTGAAATAAGCATCGATAAAGTAAGCAGAATATCAGGGATGAACATCACTTTTGTGACCAATGCCAAAACAGACGAAGAAAGCTATGAATTGCTCAAGGCTTTCGGGTTCCCATTCGCAAATAGTAAAAACTAATAATATGGCCAGAGAATCATTAAAAGCCAGGGAGTTAAAAAGAGAAAAAATGGTCGCGAGGTATGCCGAAAAACGGGCTAAGCTCAAAGCCGACGGGGATTATCTCGGCCTTGACAAATTGCCGAAAAACGCATCACCTGTAAGACTGCATAATCGATGCAAATTGACCGGAAGGCCAAAGGGCTACATGCGTAAATTTGGCATATCGAGGGTCACATTTCGCGAAATGGCAAGTGAAGGAAAAATTCCCGGAATTAAAAAAGCAAGTTGGTAAATCAACTTTCATTTTTCGTTTAAATGTCCTATCTTTGCAGGCCATTTGAGAAAGAGTAAAAAATTAATACAAAAATAGATGGATCCAGTCGCCGATTATCTGACAAAAATTAGAAACGCTATAAAAGCAAATCACCGAATCGTAAATATTCCGGCTTCAAATCTTAAGAAGGAAATTACGAAGGTATTGCATGACCAGGGTTATATTCAAAACTATAAATTTGAGGATATTCAGCCGCAGGGCAATATTAAGATAGCACTCAAATACAATCCGGAGACCAAGCAAGCGGCTATTCAGCATATTAAGAGAATCAGCAGGCCTGGGTTGAGAAAATATGTTCATGCTGGGCAGCTTCCAAGAGTTTTAAATGGTTTGGGGATCGCTATACTTTCTACCTCCAAAGGTGTTATGACTTCAAAAAAAGCCAGAGAAGAGCATATTGGTGGAGAGGTCTTATGTCACGTTTATTAATTGATTTCACATCATGTCAAGAATAGGGAATAAGCCAATAAATATTACAACAGGAGTCGCGATTGAAATTTCCGACAAGAATATGGTTACCGTAAAAGGGCCAAAAGGTAAGCTTACACAGCAGGTAGATCCTGATATTAAGTTGGAATTGGAAGATGGCATGCTCACGGTAAAAAGGCCAACTGATCAGAAAAGGCACAAGGCAATGCATGGCTTATACAGGTCGCTCATCAACAATATGGTTGAAGGCGTTAGCAATGGTTATAAATTGCAGCTTGAATTGGTAGGTGTAGGTTACAAAGCTTCGGTGCAGGATAAGATTCTTGAACTGAGCCTGGGGCATTCACATAGCATATTTTTCCAGGTACCTGAGGAGTTGGCAATAACTGCTGAAACACCAAAGGGTAAAAATCCAACTGTTGTTCTTGAAGGTATCGATAAACAATTAATTGGTCACGTAGCAGCCAAAATAAGGTCTCTTAGGAAGGTTGAACCGTACAAAGGAAAGGGCGTGCGTTTTGTTGGTGAGGTTATAAGAAGGAAAGCCGGTAAAACTGCTGCAAAATAATAAGGTAAGATGGCATTAGACAAAGCATCAAGAAAATTAAGGATAAAGAGGGGAATCAGAAGAAAGATCAGCGGAACTGCTGAATGTCCTCGTCTCTCTGTTTACAAAAGTAACACGGCAATTTACGGTCAGCTAGTCGATGACCGTTCAGGTCATACAATATCCAGCGCCAGTTCCGCCGAAATCGGAAAGCAGAAAAATATAAATGTTGCCCAATCCAAAGAAGTTGGAAAAAAATTGGCTGAAAAAGCAATTGCCAACGGAATTGAAAAGGTTGTTTTTGATAGAAATGGTTACATATACCACGGAAAGGTTAAAGCGTTTGCCGAAGGCGCAAGAGAGGGCGGTCTAAAATTCTAATAAGCTATGTCACAGAAAACAATAAGGTCGATAAAAGCCAGTGAAATTGAACTTAAAGAGCGGGTGGTTGCCATCAAAAGAGTAGCCAAGGTGGTTAAGGGCGGAAGAAGATTTAGTTTTTCAGCTATCGTAGTGGTCGGCAATGGCAATGGCATAGTGGGTTACGGCCTGGGCAAAGCCAACGAAGTTACTGACGCCATCACAAAAGGTATTGACGATGCTAAAAAGAATTTGGTAAAAGTCCCTGTAAGAAAGGGAACACTTCCTCACGATGTAATTGGAAAATATGGTGGGGGACTTGTTTTAATGAAGCCTGCCTCTCCCGGTACAGGTGTAATTGCCGGTGGTGCCATGAGGGCGGTGCTGGAAAGTGCCGGAGTGAAAGATGTACTGGCAAAATCAAAAGGATCATCTAACCCGCATAATGTGGTAAAAGCAACATTCGACGGTTTGTCAAAATTGAAGGATGCATTTACTGTGGCTCAAACAAGAGGAATAGAATTGTCAAAAGTTTTTAATGGTTAGTGAGATGGCTAAAATTAGAGTAACTCAGATACGAAGTATAATCAAGCGGCCCAAAGACCAAAAGCTTACCATTGAAGCCCTTGGTTTGGGGAAAATTAATCGATCAGTGGAAGTTGAAGCCACTCCTCAAATACGCGGCATGATTAATAAAGTAAGTCATTTGGTAGCTGTAAGTGAATAGAACAATGAAATTACATACATTAAAACCTGCAAGTAATTCAACCAAAACCCGGAAACGCATTGCGAGGGGTGAAGGATCAGGAATGGGCGGAACCGCTACAAGAGGTCATAAAGGTGCCAAGTCCAGGTCTGGTTACTCTCAAAAAAGCGGGTTTGAAGGCGGTCAGATGCCCCTTCAGAGGAGGGTTCCTAAATTTGGTTTTAAAAATAAATTCAGAGTAGCCTATAAAGCTGTTAATCTGGATATTCTCCAGGGGCTTGCAGAAAAGCTAAAAACAGAGGAAATAACTTTTCAAATGCTTGTTGACAACGGCGTTGTTGGTAAAAACGAATTGGTAAAGGTTCTTGGCAGAGGAGAGTTAAACGCAAAGCTCAAAGTGACTGCTCATGCCTTTTCCTCCACTGCTGCAGAAGCTATTGAGAAATCCGGTGGATCGATAAGTAAGATTTAAAATGAAGAAATTTTTCACAACTCTTAAAAATATCTGGTCTATTGTAGAGCTTAGGGATAAAATCCTCACTACAATTGGATTTTTAGTGATTTTTAGGTTGGGTTCCTTCATCGTCTTACCCGGTATTGATCCGGATAAACTATCTCAATCAGCCGGAGGATTTTTTGGTTTATTGGATACATTCCTTGGAGGCGCCTTTAGTAAAGCATCAATTTTTGGGTTGGGAATTATGCCATATATCTCTGCCTCGATTGTGATACAATTACTGACGGTAGCCATGCCCTATTTCCAGAAAATGCAAAAGGAAGGGGAATCTGGCAGAAAAAAAATCAATCAAATTACCAGAGTTCTTACAATTTTCATATGTCTGTCACAATCAGTAGCATATATTAAGGGAACCATTGCCAGTGACGCCATTGTAATTAATGAAACAATATTTTTGTTTCTTGCAATGATCATACTGACTTCCGGCACCATTTTCTGTATGTGGCTGGGAGAAAGAATTACGGACAAAGGGATTGGAAACGGTATTTCGCTGTTGATCATGATTGGTATCATTTCAGGGTTTCCTGCACAGATTATCGCGGAAGGCGCGTCAAAAGGAATGGGAGGACTTCTGCTCTTTATACTTGAACTGGTAGCGCTTTTCTTTGTGATCATGGCCATAGTAGCACTGACACAAGCTGTAAGAAAAATACCTGTACAGTATGCCAAACAAATCGTGGGAAATAAGGTATATGGAGGACAGAGGCAATATATTCCTCTTAAAGTCAACTCTGCCGGTGTAATGCCAATTATTTTCGCTCAAGCATTAATGTTTATTCCGGGTATGTTGGCTAGTTATTTTGCAGACAAGAACGAGTTTCTGGCGAATATTGGATTCGCTTTTGCAAGTTTTACTTCGCCAGCGTATAATATCCTTCTTGCTTCACTAATCATTGTTTTTACCTTTTTCTACACTGCAATTACGATTAATCCAACTCAGATTGCTGATGATATGAAGCGCAATGGCGGGTTTGTTCCAGGCATTAAACCAGGAAAGCAAACTTCAGAGTTTATTGATGATATATTGACGAAAATCACCTTGCCAGGATCCATTTTCCTTGCTATAGTGGCAATTTTACCTGCCTTCGCCGTGATAGCCGGAGTTACCGAGGGATTTGCAACATTCTATGGAGGCACATCTCTATTGATAATGGTTGGTGTGATTCTGGATACACTTCAGCAAATAGAAAGTTACCTCCTGATGCGCCACTATGAAGGTATGATGAAGTCAGGAAAAATTAAGGGTAGATCACAGGTAGCAGTGGCCTAGAGTGGAGTTTATAACAAAAGAAATGGCAAAGCAAACTTCAATCGAACAAGACGGAACAATTGTAGAAGCGCTATCTAATGCAATGTTTCGTGTAGAACTTGAAAATGGTCACTTGGTGGTGGCGCATATTTCGGGCAAGATGAGAATGAATTATATAAAGATTCTGCCGGGAGACAAAGTAAAGCTTGAAATGTCCCCTTATGATTTAAGTAAAGGAAGGATTGTTTACAGATACAAATAATTACACTGATGAAAGTACGGGCATCTGTTAAGAAACGAAGCAGTGAATGCAAAATCGTTCGACGCAAAGGAAAGGTTTATATTATAAACAAGAAAAATCCAAGGTTTAAACAAAGACAAGGATAAGCATGGCAAGAATTGCAGGAGTTGATATTCCCGACAATAAAAGGGGAGAAATAGCATTAACTTATATTTTTGGGGTAGGAAAAAGTACTGCCCAAAGGATATTGGATGAAGCAGGAGTCAGCAGAGATAAAAAAGTTAAAGACTGGACTGACGATGAGGCCAACCATATCAGAACAGTTATATCTGAGAATATTAAGGTCGAGGGCGTTTTAAAGTCAGAGGTTCAGCTCAGTATTAAGCGACTGCTTGACATTGGCTGTTATCGAGGGCTAAGGCATAGGAAAGGCTTGCCTGTTCGCGGACAACGCACCAAAAATAACTCCAGAACCCGAAAAGGCAAGAGGAAAACAGTTGCCAACAAGAAAAAAGCTGTTAAGTAATTTAGAATAAACATGGCACAAAAAAGAAAAGATAAAGCCAAGAAGCGAGTTGTAAACGTAGAATCCGTAGGACAGGCACACATTCGCGCTTCGTTTAATAATATTATAATTTCCATGACCAATTCCGTTGGTCAGGTAATTTCCTGGGCTTCAGCCGGAAAGATGGGTTTCAAGGGCTCAAAGAAAAACACGCCTTATGCCGCCCAGATGGCAGCAGAAAACTGCGCTCAAAAAGCATACGATCTAGGTTTGAGAAAAGTAGAGGTTTTTGTAAAAGGGCCAGGATCCGGCAGGGAATCAGCCATCAGAACCATTCAAAATGTAGGCATTGAAGTATCGGTAATCACTGATGTTACCCCACTTCCGCACAATGGATGCCGACCACCCAAACGAAGAAGAGTTTAAACACTATATATAATTTAAATATGGCAAGGTATAGAGGACCGAAGTCAAAAATTGCGAGAAAATTCAATGATCCCATATTTGGGCCTAGCAAGGCTTTACAAAAGAAGCCTTATGGACCCGGACAGCATGGCCGGGGACGCAGGAAAAAGCAATCGGAATACGCAATTCAGCTAAACGAAAAACAAAAGGCAAAATACACTTATGGTGTTTTAGAGCGTCAATTTGCCAATTTATTTCACAAAGCTTCCAGAAAGAATGGAATCACTGGAGAGATTCTGCTCCAGTTGCTCGAATCAAGATTGGACAATGTGGTTTTCCGTTTAGGTATTTCTCCAACGCGCCGCGGTGCCCGTCAGTTAATCTTACACAAGCATATGCTGGTTAATGGTGATGTGGTTAATATTCCATCATTTACATTAAAGCCTGGTGATATTGTTTCAGTAAGGGAAAAATCTAAATCACTCGAAGTAGTTATAAATAGCCTTGCAAGCAACAGATCTCAAAAGTACTCATGGCTGGAGTGGAACAATACTGATATGGCCGGTAAGATGATTCATATGCCGGATAGGGAAGCGATACCTGAGAATATTCAGGAACAACTTATCGTTGAACTTTACTCTAAGTAATGCAATTTATTTTCATTCAATTCACTAAGAATCAAGAAATATGTCAATATTAGCTTTTCAAATGCCTGAAAAGGTAACAATGGAAAAGGCAGATGATTTTCATGGTCTGTTCACATTCAAACCATTGGAACCCGGATTTGGAGTTACAATCGGGAACGCCCTTCGGCGCATACTCTTATCATCTCTGGAAGGTTATGCCATCACTGGAATCAAGATTCCGGGTGTCTTACATGAGTTCTCTACCATTGAAGGAGTTGTTGAGGATGTTTCTGAAATGATTCTGAATCTCAAAATGGTTAGATTTAAAAAGATTTCAGACCTTACTGACGCTAAGATTGTTGTCCCTGTAAAGAATCAAAAAAAGATTACAGCGGGTGACATTGCAAACTTCACGACATCCTTTGATGTTCTGAATCCCGAATTGGTGATATGTAATTTGGACGAAAAAGCAGATTTCGAGATTGAATTGACAATTGAAAAAGGCAGGGGATATGTGCCTTCAGAAGAAAACAAACCAACTGAGCAGCTATTTGGCTACATTCCGATTGATGCGATTTTTACACCTATCAAGAATGTAAAATATCATATAGAAAATACCAGAGTTGAGCAGAAGACTGACTATGAACAGTTGGTGCTTGATATTGAAACTGATGGTTCAATTCATCCTGAGAATGCGTTGAAAGGTGCTGCCCACATACTGATTCAACACTTTATGCTTTTCAGCGATCAGACAATGATTCTTGAGTCAGCTGACCTTAAAGAGCCGGAAGCTGTTGATGAGGAGATGTTGCACATGAGGAAATTGCTCAAAACACCATTGAATGACCTTGATCTTTCAGTCCGCGCTTACAACTGTCTGAAAGCAGCTGATGTAAAAACGCTCGGTGATCTGGTTAGGCTCGAAATTTCCGACATGATGAAATTCAGGAATTTTGGAAAAAAATCCCTCGCTGAGCTTGAGCAATTGGTAGCTGAAAAGAATTTGACTTTTGGAATGGATTTGTCGAAGTACAAACTTGATGAAGAATAATTAGAAATGAGACACGGTAAGAAGTTTAATCATCTCGGAAGAACAGCATCGCATAGGAAAGCTATGTTATCTAATATGGCATCTTCCCTTATAATACACAAAAGGATCTCCACCACCACTGCAAAAGCAAAAGCCTTGCGTGTATATGTTGAGCCGCTTATTACAAAAGCCAAGGACGATACAACCCATAACAGAAGAGTAGTATTCTCCTATCTCCAGGATAAGGATTCCGTTAGGGAGCTTTTTGATGAAATATCTGAGAAAGTATCTGCAAGACCAGGTGGTTATACGAGAATTATCAAAACAGGCAATCGTCTCGGTGACAATGCTGATATGTGTATCATGGAATTGGTAGATTATAATGAACTCTTGCTTGGTGAAAAAGATGCCCAGAAAACTAAAACCAGAAGAAGCAGGAGAGGCTCAAAGCCATCGGCAGAGACACAGAAACCTATCTCAGCACCAGTATCAGCGGAACAGGAAGAAACTGTAGAAGCGATTGAAATTGAACCAGATGTTAGCGTAGAGGAGCCTGAGGATTCAAAACAAGCAGACAGTGCCGAAGTTGTAGAAGCAAAAGTTGAAGATGTAGATGCTGTTGCCGATAGCTCTACTGAAGCAACCGATGAAGGAGATAGTCCTGAGGGGGAAGCTGATTCCAAAAAGGAATAAAATAAAATACGAAAAATTCCAAATAGGGATCAAACAATCGGTTTAATCCCTATTTTTTTGTGGCTTAGCCAAGTTTACCGACATTAATTGCGAACCTGGTGTTGAGGTACATAGCGATATTTCATCGAATCGGTGATGCAATGATTTGAACTATGGTCTAAAGCGATAAAATGCTAATCCTTTTCGATTTCAGCCTTTTTTTGAGGGAGTTGCACCGTGTACCTGATCAGAAAAGCAATAATTCTGAATTGAGAAACCTCAGATTGATAAAACTTTTCCTTGTCAATATCTCCCAGGCCCACTGTCAGGCGCGCTTCAGCCGTAAACTTGCCGATCGGCGAACGGTACTCCATCCCTGCGCCGGTCATTAGCCCATAGTCAAACCAATTATCTTTCTTGCTGTCAAACTCATATTCCACAGTTTCCGAAGAGCCGGTGGTTAAATTTTCAGTAGTAATGTTTCTGTTTAGTCCAAATCCGAGAAAAGCACCAATAGTGAATACACCTCTTAGTTTTCCTCCACCGATGTTGATGTAAGTAAGAATTGGCATTTCAATATAATCCATGCTGTTTTGAATCTTTAATTCATCGATTCCGGAAGTGTCCTTTTCTACCCAGCCCCTTTGTGAGTAGTTGAGTTCGGCTTGTATTCCTGCATGTTTATCTCCCAAATATTGCATCACAAAACCGCCGATAAAACCAGTTTTTGTATTTATCTCAGTGAACCTGTAGGCGGGATTGTTAGTAAAATCCATTCTTGAAAAATTTCCACCCCCCTGAATACCCACCGAAAACTGCGCTGTCAATGATGTAGCAGAGAAGAAAAATAAAGAGAGGAAGAATAAAAAAGGGTGCAAGCTAATTAGATTTTTGATTGTAAATTTATGGAGATTCATCCTATAATCAGTTTCAAGTGCTTTTTTTCTTTTAGAAAACGGATATTTTTTAGATTGGCATTAAATATTTTCTGAATGAATAATAAATATTATATCTTTGCCCCTCGTTTGAAACTAATGAAAAAATGGCAGTAACCAGATTAGTAAGGAAAGCACGAAGAAACAGGGTTGTTTCCAGACAAAGGCAAGACAATATGAAAAGGCTTTTGAGCAAGCCTGTGATTAAAAACGTGGATGTTGAACAAATTAAGGAAGAGTTCGAGCAGAAAAAAGCATCCTTGAAAAAGAACAGTGCCCCAAAAGCACCGGCAAAAGCTGAGAAGGCGGAAGTGACAGAGGTTATTGAAAAGGTTGAAACTCCACAACCTGAATCCGAAGCAAAACCAAGAACAGAGGCAAAAGAACAAAAAAAGGAAGCTACCCCAAAAGCGCCAAAGAAATCAAAAAAGACTGAAGAGTAATCTCTCAGACCAATATTTAAAACCTTCAATAGGCCTGTAACAACATCAGGCCTATATTTTTGCCCTTTTTCCAAGGTTTACCACCTCCAGGTTTTCAATCCTTCCGCTTCTAAGAACGAATCTGACGATGGTTTTTTCAATATGAAATCCGTGCCGTCCGGCAGCTCCGGGATTGATGCATAAAGATCCGGGACGTTTTGGGTCTGTCATTATCTTCAAAATATGTGAATGGCCACAGATAAAGAGTTTTGGATCTAAGGTCACTATTTTTTGCCTGATACCAGGGTGATATCGGGGAGGATATCCGCCAATGTGTGTCATCCAAACTGAGATGCCTTCAATTTCAAAAATCAGATCTTCAGGATACCGCCGCTTCAGCGGGCCACCATCAATATTGCCATGCACTGCCCGGAAGGGCTTGAATGATTCAAGCCTGTCTGCAATTGCTTCATCGCCGATATCTCCTGCATGCCATATTTCATCAACAGGTTCAAAGTACTCAAAAACCTGTTCATCGAGATAGGAATGTGTATCTGAAAGCAAGCCAATTTTCATTGATTATTTTTAATATTTGAAAGTAAAACTGAAATTAGGGGTAAGATGGAATTAATTGCCCCCTTTCTTCAAATTCTTTTTTGGATATTTCTCGGAGTCACCACTCTGGGAATGACCAGACCTTGGTGGGTATTGTGGTTTCTTGATTTCAAAAACCGGCTCACGGTTTTGCGCTTTTACGGATTAATTACTGCCTTATTGGGATTGGCAATGTTTCTGGCAAATGCATTAGTTTAATCTGCTGCACCAAAGTAATACGCTTTTCCCGTCCATCAGGGTGGTGCCAATCAGGTAATCGTCGCCACCGTCCTGGAGTTTGAGTCCTTTTTTTAGGCCTTCGGTTTTTAGAGGGTAGTTTCTTGAAATTACATTGATTTTTCCTTTAGGAACTGTACGCAATACTTCCTTCTGATTCGGTTTTAAAAAATCCTTTATCTGGAACACCCGCCCGGGAAACTCATGAATTAGCTTATCGGAGGTATATAAATGCGTGTTTTGATGGAGTTTTTTTAATTTAAAATGACTGCCAATCAGTTTAAATGCTCCTGCTTTCAGGATTGCCGCATTGGGCTCATACAGGTAGGTCACAGGCATGGAAAATTCACTTTTTGCCATGACTTCCTGCTTTGTGGAAAATTTAAAAATTTGCTGTTCGCCATGTGCTTTGATATCAATTGTTTCTATTCTGACGGCTCTATGATCACCTCTTCTCAGTAAAATCACTATTTCTTTCACTTCGTTTCTGATAGCAACAATCCAAATAGTGCTTGGATTGAATTGTTGGATTAAAAGCGAAATATCAACCATTGGTGAGAGTTTTATCAAAACCTGATCAGCAACTTCATGGCATTTGGGTAAAATGGTATTCAGATCAGGAGAGCAATCTTCAATTTTAAAAACTTTCCTGTTCTCCTTCCTTCGCGACGGATCGAGGAACAATAAATCCAGTCTGGTTTCAATACCTTCTTGCGACAATCGTTCCAGGAAATTCTCCGAAGTTTCATTCAGCGTTTGGATATTCCTCTTCCCAAGTACATTGAAGTTATGAACCGTTCTTTCGTATAGTTCTGTTTCCGGTTCCACATAATAAACCTGTTTAAAATTTTCAGCAAAGGAAACTGTGTCCACACCCATTCCTCCGGTTAGGTCAGCCATGGAGCTACCTGAAATTAGAGATGCTTTAAACTTAGCCGTAATTTCCGAAGAGGCCTGCTCCACTGACACCGGGGCAGGCCAGATGATATTTTCGACCCCTGCCCAGGAAGGCAATTTTTGTTTGGCTTTTTGAAAAGATCGTATCTGTTCGATGGCCTGCTTCACTGGGAAACCGGTCATTTTTTTACTTTTCAATGAAAGCAAAAAGGGATCATCGTTCTGATGATCCCTGATATACTGTTGAACTTCTGCTGAAAGAAGCTGTTCTGTCATACCTTTTCCTGCAAGGTCGGTACAAGGTTGTGTGCGACCATGTACTCTGCAATCTGTACGGCATTGGTTGCAGCGCCTTTGCGCAGGTTATCGGCGACGATCCACATGTTCAAGGTATTTGGTTGTGATTCATCTCTTCTGAGTCTTCCCACGAACACCTCGTCTCTTTTATGAGAATTGATCGGCATGGGATACACATTATTTTTCACATCATCCTGAAGGATTACACCTTCTGCATTTGCAAGCAAATTACGAACCTCATCCATATCAAAATCCTTCTCAAACTCAACATTCACTGATTCGGAGTGGCCGCCCATTACAGGAATACGCACTGTTGTGGCTGTAACGCGAATCGAATCATCCGAGAAGATTTTTTTCGTTTCATTCACCATTTTCATTTCTTCTTTGGTGTAACCGTTTTCCAGGAAAACATCGATGTGGGGCAACACGTTCAGGTCGATCTTGTGCGGATACACTTTTTTTCCGTCCACGCCTGCCCGCTCATCGTTTAGTTGGTCAACAGCTGCTTTGCCGGTACCAGTCACTGACTGATAGGTAGAAACGACTATTCTTTTAATTTTATACTTATCATGAAGAGGTTTCAGTGCCACCACCATCTGTATCGTCGAGCAGTTTGGGTTGGCGATGATACGGTGATCTATGTTCAACTCGTGCGCATTGATTTCCGGCACAATAAGCTTGTGATTTGGGCTCATTCTCCATGCCGAGGAGTTGTCGATGACAATGGTTCCGGCCTTAGCAAATTTTGGGGCCCATTCGAGGG
>CAYZWN010000129.1:0-13308 GCA_964482185.1 uncultured Roseivirgaceae bacterium | reverse complement strand
AGCACTACAGCAGCGGCATGAAAGTGCGCCTGGCTTTTTCCGTTGCCGCGCATTTAGAGCCCGAGATTTTGATTATTGATGAAGTATTGGCGGTGGGGGATTCAACTTTTCAGAAAAAGTGTGTTGATAAAATGAGTTCAGTAGTTAGTGATGGAAGAATTATATTGTTCGTTTCACATAACATGCTAGCAGTAAAAAACCTATGTGGTTCAGGTATTTTAATTGAGGAAGGCCTAAAAAGAAAACAGGGAGTCATTAGTGAAGTAATATTTGATTATCTAAATGACACACCTAATAACATTACTAATTTTAATGTTTTAGATGTAACTAAAAGAAAAGGGAAAAATCAGATCATATTTGAATCAATCAATATTAGCAAAAACAAGATTAAGAGCGGAGACTCATTAGACATTCAATTGAGGTTAAAGTCTTTGGTTAACAAACCTTATACAGATATATTATTTGGTGTAAATATTTCAGATCAAGTAGGAAATAATATAATTCATTTATCAAATATTTTCCTTTTGCAAAAAAACATTGACCACAAAAATGATAATGATATATATTCCTTCGCAATTAATGAAATTAATCTAAAACAAGGGAGGTATTACATTTCTGTTTTTTTAAGAGCTTCAGAAGAAGTTCAAGATTCGATTCAGAATGCTGCACAATTTGAAATCGAGGAAGGTAATATTTATGGGTTTTCTAATTCTTCTATGATTTCGGGTATATATCAGCCTAAATTTAATTTTAGAAAAATAAAGTAGGCAATGTTTAGTTCTCTAATAAGTAATTTAAAAATTAGTTTTCATACTGAAAACATTTACCTGAAAAAGTCTTTTTCCTTAAATGGGGAGGATATTTTAATTGAGTCAGTCCTCAAAGAAGTTGATAAGGGTTTTTACCTTGATATAGGAGCCCATCACCCGTTTAGATTTTCAAATACCTATTTGTTGTATAAAAAAGGATGGAATGGAATCAATATAGATGCAAGTCAAATATCAATTGAGCTTTTAAATAAGTATAGATCAAGAGATACTAATTTAAAATATGTTGTTTCTGATACACAGCAGGAAGTTATCCTTTATTCCAATCATTTTGGGGCTACCAACACTATTGATAAGGAAATTTTTAAAAGTGGGGAAAATAATTATAATGAAGCAACAAAGGTACAAACGCATCGAGTGGATGAAATTTTAAAAAAGCATATGCCAATATCTACTAGAATTGATTTTTTAAATATTGATATAGAGGGTAGCGATTTAAAAGCATTGTCATCATTTCCTTGGGAGAACCAGAGGCCAAAACTAGTCTGTGTTGAAGATCTGAAATTTGACTTTGAAGACCATAAAACCAGCCAGGTTTATAAATACCTAAATCAAATGAATTATAAGCTATTCGCATTTATACCGAAAACTCTTTTATTTATTCCACTATAAATTTGTGCAAAAAGGCCCAAATATTTGAATGTAAGATTTTTTTGGCTAAAGATCGACAACTAAATGTTTCTTAACTTCTCAATTGTTTTTTAAAATATAAAATCCTGAAGAAGGATTTTTACCATATGGTTTAAGTTTTCTATTTACAACTGGTGCACAAGGTATGCATGTGTCCCAGCATAATATGCCATTTACCGGAACTTTTATTTTTAAGCCATTTATTTTCTGCTCAGAGTAATTTGTTTTGGGATGAGGCTGAGGAAGGCAAATAATTTGACTAAAGTCATGCCTGACCTCGGTTATTTCCCGATATAGAGAGTAAAATAAAAACCCGAATAGTAGTATTGAGCTTATTTTTGACATTTTGTTAAGATATTTAAAAGTAATAATGTCGATTATTGACAAAAAGGCTATAATAATAAACCCATGTCCAAATCGAAAGTATGGAGCCATGTAAAACCAAAATATGACACCTATAAATGAGCCCATGTAAATGAAAAACCTTTTTTTAAGCTCAGGATTCTTCTTAAGATTTCTTGAGGATACCAATCCTATGATTGGCGATGAACATAGCGTAATAAAAATAATTTTTTCGACAATATTTCTGGATGAAAACCAGATGGAAAACCAATCTCTAAATGAAAGTTGATTAAATGTATTTATATCATAGGAACCAATTCTGGCAAACACATGAATCCAATTCTTTTCTTGAAGTACATTGCTTAATGGGATTTTCCAATGAAAGTCAAATATGTCTATATAGGGAAAGGGATAAAGCAAGTAGCCAGAAAGGATAATATTCCGAATTAACCAAGGACATATAATCAAGAAGGATAGCAAAATTGATATGTATATTGGGGTAAGTGTTTTCTGACGTTTTATCAAAATGACTAATAAAAGGAAAGGAACAATCAATATTGGAATAGCTGAAATCTTAAGAGTAACTACAGTAAGTGATAAAATTAAAATGATAGTATATAGACCTATATTCAAATTATGATTTAAAAATATCATGAAAATTGTTAAGATGAAAAGGGTCGTAGGAATATCAGGAGTAGGAGAAGACACCCAGTCACGATAGAATATAATGATAAGTAGTAAAGAGCCAGAATAAATGAATTTATTCGATGGGTTTGATCTTGACACAACTCCATGGATAAGGTAAGTTCCAAAAACAAGCAGCATGAAGCTTTGAACAGTATTATAAAGACTTCCTAGACTGAGAAATGACATTGCAAAAGTTGCACACAATAAATGAAAAGTAGAATTAAATGCTAACCTCCCATGTAGATTCCCTAAACCCTTGACCACATGGAATTTTTCAGCCCATTGAATTGTCTGAGAATGATACAGGCCTGTATCAGTAACAAAAGGCTCTTTTGTAGATTGCACAAGAATAAGCAAAAAGTAAACAAACCATAATAGCAAAAAAATAAACTTGATCTTTTTGTTACTTGCGTGAATAATTGCGAATTGTTTTAATATGAAACGCCAGGTATTTCTAATATTCAGGCTCGACAACAACAAAATGACTATTAGAACTTCAAACGAAAGCCTGTGAAATATTGAAATAAAACATGATAATGTGGTTATAAAACTTAAGCCCAAAAAACTAATGATCATGGGATTATGATTCTTAAGGCATATTATTTCAGAGTGCTGCCGATAAATAAAAAAATTCAATGTGAGACCGAGTGAAGTAGAAGTAAATAGTAACAAAAACCATATCCCAACTGTAACCAGCATGTTGTCAACCTATAAATTATCGATTATTATTCCAGCATACAATGAACAAGATACAATATTAGAAATTTTGAATTTAGTATTTGAAGCCCCCCTTGATAATAATATTTCAAAGGAGGTTATTGTAATTGATGATAATTCAACTGATGAAACCTATAAAAGAGCTAACAGCTTCACTTTAAAAGATCAGATTAATAGTTTCTTTGTTTATAGACATTCAAAGAATATGGGAAAAGGAGCAGCTATAAGAACAGGAATTTCAAAAGCTTCCGGGGACTTCTTGCTTATACAAGATGCAGACCTTGAGTACGATCCCAAAGAGTATCATAAATTATTAAAACCAATAATTGATGACAAGGCAGATGTTGTCTATGGCTCTAGATTTATGGGGGGAAATCCACATCGTGTACTCTTTTATTGGCATTCTGTTGGAAACCGATTTTTAACTACCTTATCTAACATGCTCACTAACATCAATTTGACCGACATGGAAACATGTTACAAGGTATTTAGACGCGATGTTATAACGAATATTAAAATTAAAGAGAACAGATTTGGATTTGAGCCTGAGATTACTGCAAAAATTGCCAAAATTAAAGGAATTAGATTCTATGAAGTTGGCATAGCATACTACGGGAGAACTTATTCGGAAGGAAAAAAAATAAATTGGAGAGACGGATTTCGCGCTATTTATTGTATAATCAAGTACAACTTTTAAAACATCAACATCAATATCCAAGATTACATGCGATTAACAAAATTGGAAGAATTGCAAAACAAAATAAAAAGGGCGGTTCGAAGACTCTTATTAGGATATGATGTGTCTTCATATTATTTCTCTCAAGGCGGGGAAGATTCAATTCTCCAAAATATCTTTCATAAAAAACTGAAAGATAATACTCCAGGGTTTTATGTAGACATCGGTGCTTTTCATCCTTATCGTCATAGTAATACTTTTCTATTCTACAAAAGGGGTTGGAGTGGCCTTAATATTGATGCCCGACCTGGTAGCATGAATTTATTTGAAAAAAAAAGAAAAAGGGATATAAATATTGAAATAGCGATAAGTGATGAAAGTAATACTTTAACCTACTATTATATTGATGAGAAATCGCCCATGAATTCGTTTTCAAAACAAAATCTTATGAAAATTGGTATGTTAACGAAAGTTAAAAAAGAAATAGAAATTAAAACTCACACATTAGCAGATGTTTTCGATAAATATTTAGGGAAATCAAAGCATATTGACTTCTTGAATATTGATGTTGAGGGTTTAGGATATAATGTGCTTAAATCAAATAACTGGTCACTTTATAGACCCGACGTGATTATTATTGAGTTGGATGTTACTGAAATAGATGATATTTTTCAGATTGAAGCGGCCAAATATTTGATGAATTTAGGCTATAAGGCGATAGCTAAAAATGTAATTCTAAAAGGGGCCGCTAGTGTATTTTTTGTCAGTTCTCAATTTAATTACTAAGTCCTTTCAGTCTACCCAGATTATTTCTATTGAGTTTTCCATTTTGATTGCGTAGCTATCAAAGAGCAAAAGATATTAACAAGACCTGCTCCTCATAATCTGAGTGAAAATGATTCCCATTTATTTGAGCATGAATACAGGATCACATGTCGTGAACCTTTGGTGAAGAGATACTTTTTTACATGTTTAAATAGTAATTGGAGTTTGTTTTCGTTTTTCCCCCTCTATGTCAAAACAAGAAAAAAACTACGATTTCTTGATTATGCCTATCTTCTTAAATGTCTATTTTTTCAAAGGTGGTCAATTGCAAAATTCAACCATACAATAACTCTTATTGTCGATGATTGGTCCTTTGGTTATTTTCACTGGCTTTTAGATGCAATACCCAAATTATTGATAGCAATTGATGGTTGTTCAAATGTAACTATAGTTCTTCCCGAAAAAATGAATGAGGGATTTTTTCTCGATTCGCTAAAGCCTTTTAAAAACATACGAATTATATATCTTAAAGAGAGAACTACCTATTTTTTTACAAGGGCGGTTGTTCCGGAAATAAATTTAACAACTGGGAATTATCACCCTGAACTGCTTCTTAGGCTCAGGGCCATATATCAGCAGTTCTTTGCCTGTTTGGGACAAAAAACCCATAATAGAATTTACATCAGTAGAGCCAATGCTGCCAAAAGAGTTATAGTTAATGAAAGAGAGATTCTGCCAATTTTAAATAAATATGGATTCAAAATATGTTTATTTGAAAACCTCACATTTCATGAGCAAGTATTACTTACTTCTAATTCAAATATTCTAATAAGTTGTCATGGCGCCGGACTATCAAACATACTTTTTATGAATAGCGGCACTTGCATTATGGAAATTAGGCACAAATTCAATAACCATGATAATTGCTATTTTACCTTGTCAGCTGCTATGAACGTCAGGTATTATTACTTTTTGGCAGACGCTTATCCTGAAAAAGCAACAGTCGATGTTCATAATTCGAACTTATACGTAAAGCCACAGAGGTTTGAGGTAGAATTGAAAAAGTTAATCTCAAATGCCTAGACTTAAAATCTGCTCACTCACCCCCTCCTACAACCAAGCCCAATTCCTTGAGCAAACCATTGACTCTGTCCTTTCGCAAAACTATCCTCACCTCGATTACATCATTATTGACGGCGGCAGTACCGATGGTTCGGTAGATATTATAAAAAAAAATGAAAAACACCTGTCTTTTTGGACTAGTGAACCCGATAAAGGCCAAAGCCATGCCATTAACAAGGGCCTAAGAAAAGCAACAGGCAGCATTATAAACTGGCTTAATGCAGACGATCATTACGAACCTGAGGCATTATCGAAAGTGGCCAATGCATTTGAACAAAATGATGCAAAGGTGGTCATGGGAATATCACGATTATTTCAGGGTGAAAAAACCATTCAATTTTCAAGGGGGACGGATGTTTATCCCGGCAACCTAAACAAAACTATTGGCTGGGCGCGGATTGATCAGCCAGAAACTTTTTTTAGGAAAGAGGCCTGGGAAAAGGTGGGTCTCCTGAATGAGCAACTTCACTACACAATGGATCGTGAATGGTGGATGCGCTACTTGTATCACTTTGGCCTAAATGGAATACTGAAAATTGATGATGTGCTGGTGAATTTCAGATTACATGATCAATCAAAGACGGTTTCTTCCAAAGAGAAATTTCAGGTGGAACACGATACGATTTTTTATATACTTTCCACCTTGCTAAAAGATAAAAGCCTGGATGCTTTCCTGCGCTCTAATCTAAAACTTGATATGAACATAGACTCAGAAATCCGACACTGGGCAGATATGGAAATTATCCATGGAAGTTTCAATTATTATCTATTGAGGCGGGCTGAAGAATGCTATTATCAGGGAAATCATGGACTTTGTAGGGATTTCATTAGGTTTATTAATCCAAAGCTTTTAGCACGGGAGGATATCTCTTTGTTGAATAAAATTATGATACGGAGCCGGATTCCTCGACAGTTAATCCGATTTTTCAGAAGACAGGTTTGAAAGAGCATTTAGCAACAATTTCTGTCATCATTCCAACCTACAACGGCGCCCACAGAATTTCCAATACGCTGGATGCCATCACCAACCAGTCTGTTTCGCCGCATGAGGTCATTGTAGTCATTGACGGATCAACGGATGGTACCAGTCAGGTGGTCGAAGCTTACCAATCTAAACTAAACAACCTTAAGATCATTGAGCAATCGAACCAAGGCAGAGCAGGCGTGAGGAATACCGGCGTTAGAAATGCAATTGGTGATTTGTTGATTTTTTATGATGATGACACCCGGCCGGAGCCGGATTCAATATTGCACCATAAGGAATTTCATATTGCACATCCAAATTCTATATGCAGTGGATTTCCGTTAGAGGATGAGAAATTGATGAAAACGGATATTCAGAAATACAAGCTTTGGCTTTCAAAAAAATGGACACAAAAGTATCATGCTGGATTGAATCAATTAAATGAGCAGAATTTATTTCTCACTGCCGCCAACATGTCAATACCTAAAGCTTTATTTAATTCATTGGGTGGATTTAATGAAAAGCTGACCGATGCAGAGGACTATGAGCTGGCGGTGCGGGCTTATCAGAAGGGCGTACCCATTTATTTCGATAAATCGAATATCGCCTGGCATGATGATTTTATTACCTGCCAAAGCTACGTGAATCGCAGAAGGCAATACAGTACGATGAACATTAACTTAACCGCGTCAATACCAAAAAAGTACCAGCGCAATCAAATCACCATTGAAAACCTCTCTCTGTTCAAGTGCCTTATTTATAGAATTTTTTCTGTCAAAAATTGGGTGAGATGGATTGATGCAGATCGATTGATTTTATTTCCCAAGGTGATTCGTTACAAAATATATGATTTGGTCATTACAGCGCAAGGGCATTATTTTCCCAAGAATGCAATCAACTGATTTTGAAACAAGTTGTTTACATTATCTCCCACATCAACAAATCCCTCGCCTTTGAATGGATTGCCTCTCAAATACCCTCTGAAAAAATCCACCTTTCCTTCATCCTCCTCAATCCCGGCCCTTCCGAATTGGAAACTTTCCTGAATGACCGGAGTATTCCTTTCGTTCGATTTTCTTTTTCGGGAATCCGGGACATCCCTAAAACATTGGTACAGGTTCTCCGAATATTCCGTAAGGAAAAACCGGATGTTATACACTGCCATCTTTTTCATGCTACCCTGATTGGACTTTTGGCTGGCTTTCTTTCAGGAATCAAAAAGCGAATTTATACCCGCCATCACAGCACCTTTAACTGGGAATACAACAGAAAAGGCGTTTGGATTGACCGGTTCCTGAACTGGCTGGCTACAGATATTGTAGCAACTAGCGACAATGTGAAACAGGTTTTACTGAAGAAGGAAAAGGTAAAACCATCAAAAATCCATCTAATCCATCACGGTTTTGATTTGGATGGTTTCGCAAATGTAGAAACGGATAGGATAGATATACTCAGAGAAAAATATAATCCTGGCAAAAACTCCCCGGTTATCGGTGTTATTGCTCGTTGGATTGAGTGGAAAGGCATCCAGTTTATTATTCCGGCGTTCAGAAAATTGCTTACGGATTACCCGGATGCGTTGCTGATTCTGGCTAATGCCAACGGCCCATATAAACAAGAAATTGAAAGACTTTTGTCTGAATTGCCTGAGGGATCGTATAAATTGATTCCTTTTGAGCATGACCTCTTTGCGCTTTATCGGCTTTTTGATGCTTATGTCCATGTACCGATCAATCCTTCCATAGAGGCCTTCGGGCAGACATACGTTGAAGCGCTGGCGGCCGGTATTCCGTCTGTTTTTACACTATCCGGGGTGGCCCCCGAATTTATTGAGCATGAACAAAATGCACTAGTTGTGCCTTTTTGTGATAGCGAAGCTATTTATCAATCATTGGGAAAATTGCTTAAAGATTATGATCTACGTATTTCGTTTTCTAAAAATGGATTTATATCGATTAAAAAATTTTCTTTAGAAAAAATGATATGCAAACTGGAACAGCTCTATTTAAGCGTTTAGCTTGTTTCTTACCAGTCATTGTTTTTTTCATAGCTTAGTTTTATGAGTAAATCCCCATACTTATTCTTGAAACTTTCTTTAAGCCTTGGGCTAAAATAATTTTTCCAGTCGCCACTTAAACCTTTTCTATAGTGCGAATTTATATTTTCATTTCCCCTTTTTCTGCCTGAAGCTAGTTTATTAAAAGCCAATTTACGGTTAATATATTTTATCCGATCAAGAGGCAATTCGTTTTGTGTAATCCGAAGTTTGTTATAAAACTTTTTATCTCTATACATAAGTCTATTGAATAGGGCTATTATAAAAAAGGCACTTTCAGATTTTACACCGTGATATAAATCAAAAAACTCAAACATATGAATGGCATGATGCTCTGGTGATTGAATCATATCCTCATATTTCAATTCCATTACATTCTCATCAGTGTAGTTCCAATCGGAAAGTGTACTAAAAAAATACTTATTGAAATCGAAAGTCTCAATCATGCCTTCATCAAAGGACATATGATTCAGTTTATTTCTCAATTCTCCTAGTGCTATCCAATTTCCTATTTCGTGAGATTTTTTATAAGAGAAGTAGGAAGAAACACATACATCTCGAGGATCTCTTATAACATGGATGCATTTATAAGGTCTATCTAAATCTTGTAACTTTTTATAATTGGAGCTTTGACTAATGATGATGTCGTACTGACCATTTTTGATCGTAGCGTGGTGCTGAGGAATAGCGTATTGTCCATAAAAAATGTTAAGTCCCATTTCTATCGATGCGCCAGTGATAAGACCTCCTAACCACGTGGAACCTGCCTTTGGGTTACCCGAAAAAATTAGTAATGGCTTTTCAGAAATCATAAATCGGTAATATGTAATTGTACGTGTGGCAAGCTATGAGATATTTCTGGTTTGTCATATTTCTACTTTCAAATTAAAAATCTAGTAATATTTCCTTTAGAAGCTTTACTGTCAATAATTATGAATGCTTTCAAATATTGTAGGAGGATATTTTTAGTAAATCAAGTTGTGGCTTTTTTCATCAAAACATTCCGGCTTAAGCTTATTGAACCCAAGTGGCCTTTGAAGGGGGTGGTTAATTTGAAGGTTTCCCAGGTCAAAATAAAATTTTATAGCAACTGCGATGACTACCTGGTGAGCAACATATTCTATGGAAATGGATGTGAAGAAATTCGGGAAATCGAAATGATCCTTTCAAAACTGTCTTTAAAAGATAATCTACAGTTTATGGATATTGGTGCTTATAATGGCCTGTTCAGCATTGCTTTAGGCAAACTGTTAAAGAATTCCAATACTTTTGCATTCGAGCCCAACCCAGTCAATTTTGAGAGACTGCGCCATAATGTCGCCTTAAACGGCTTGGTCAATGTGTACATGCAGCAAACAGGGATTAGCGACAAACCTGGATTCTTGGAGATGTACCTGCCAGAGGATGATAGTATGACAACGGTTTCATCTTATGACAAGGATTTTATAAAAAAACATACAAAAAATGCGTTAAAAGCGCATAAAACCAAAATTGACACTATTGATTCTATTTGTGAAATCCACAGGATCATCCCAGATTTTATAAAAATAGATGTTGAAAATCATGAGCTTGAGGTGATTTTAGGTGGAGAAAAAACCATAGAAAAGCATAAACCGGTAATTCTTTGTGAAATATTTACGAAAGTTTTTCCGAGCAATGAAATGTTTAAAAAGGAATTACCAAAGTTGCATGCCTTAGAAACTTTGCTCATAGGGTTGGGCTACAAGGTTTATATGGTTGACTATGATGACTTTGTAGAAGTGAATTCGTTGAATTGTGAACCCCATGGAAGAAACTTCCTCTTTGTGCACAAATGGTAATATGTCCCGTTTCTCCATCATCATCCCCACCTTCAACCGCGTTGACACATTTCAAGCACAATTCAAACACGTACCGATTAAAAATATTGCATTTTTGATATTTTCATTGTAAACCTGAACGGAGTTGAATAATATTTTTTCGAACTGGCAAGCAAATTCCGAATGATAATAACAAATCAGGAATATAATCCCGATTTGCTATGATTTCCATCAAAGCATGGCCATAACATTCTCAATCATCATCCCCACCTACAACCGCGCCGACCGGATTTTGAGCACCATCCAGTCGGTGCTCGATCAGCATTATACTAATTTTGACATAGTCATTGTCGATGATGGGAGCACTGACAATACCGAAGAGGTCATCTCATCTATTCAAGACCCGCACATCAGGTATTTTAAGAAAGAAAATGAGGAGCGGGCCATCGCGCGTAATTTTGGCATTGAACAGGCTGTTGGCGATTACATTACTTTTTTAGATAGTGATGACCATTTATACCCTCATTTTTTTGATGAAGCAATTGGTTTAATAAGTCAATACGATCAACCGGAATGGTTTCATCTTGCCTATGAAATTAAAGATGAAACGGGGAGGGTTATCAGGAAAGAACATAGGCGTAAAGGCAATATAAATAAGTCTTTAATCACAGGTAACCACCTGAGTTGTATAGGCGTTTTTGTCAGAAAGGATATTATCGATCAACATCAATTCAACGAAGATCCGGACATAATTGGCTCAGAAGATTATCTGCTGTGGCTGAAACTGGCGAGCCTTTTTCCCCTGCGGTATTCCAACAGAATATCTGCCTTTATGGTGCAACATGGAGGCAGAAGTGTGGTAAATTTCAACAAACAGCAGCTTACAAACCGAATTGAAAAAAGTATGCACTATGCACTGATGGATGCGGCCATCATCCAATTCTTAACAGGAAATATCTCAAAATTCAAAGCCCACCGCTATCTCTACCTGGCCAATCATTTGTCCAGAGCTTTGAATGAAAAATCTTCTCTTAAATATTTCATCCGCTCTGTTACTCATTTCCCCTTTATTGTTTTTCACCGAAATTCACTTTCCTTCATTAAATCTTTAGCATCGCAATGCGCTCGTAACACTTAATTTGGTCCACCTTAATTGATTTCTATTGTAAAAGAATTTTAGTTTGGTCATCATGCGTCATGTCCTTGTTCCGGCCTGGTGTCGCGTCAACGATTTGATGACGGATGTTTTCTCATGAAGGGCAAAGACACGAGGTTTGTAATTAATAGACATAAAATCTTACCGTCTTAGCGTCTCAGCGGTTGCACAAATAAAGTCCAAACCTTATCAATAGAAATAATGCTGGTATAAATTTAATGGCAAATCGAAATGTGGATTGTGATAAAGCGCAAAGAGGCGAAGGCGTAAAATTGGCGCTTCGTTTACAGGGTTTTGATCTCTGTAACAAATCTTATCCTGCCGCATTTAATTGTTTGGAAAACGGACAGGTTACTGTTGATACGATACAAGTACCTCAGGTTAAGCCGATACGCATTGGTTTTTTCATTAAAAAAATCCTCCGTACGTTGCCGGAGGATTTTACGGGCTCTGGTTGTTACACGATATCCTTCTTACTCTGGGAGCAAAACAGCATCAATCACATGCACAACACCATTTGAAGCATCTACAGAGCCCAATATTTGGGCGTTTTCAACGTACATCACGCCATCCTTTTCATGGATTGTAACATTTTTTCCGGTAGCCTGGCCCAGGGTCATGCCGTCTTTCAAATCGTCGATTCTATACGTACCGGGTGCGGCGTGATGAGTGATGATCCGCATAAGTGTTTTTTTGTTTTCTGGCTTCAGCAGATTTTCAACCGTGCCTGCCGGCAACTTGTCGAAGGCGGCATTATTTGGAGCAAATACGGTAAGCGGGCCGGGATTGGCGAGTACATCCGCCATGCCTGCTGCCTGCACTGCCGCCACAAGCGTGGTG
This sequence comes from uncultured Roseivirgaceae bacterium, assembly GCA_964482185.1. Lineage (GTDB taxonomy): Bacteria > Bacteroidota > Bacteroidia > Cytophagales > Cyclobacteriaceae > JAAUQL01. Next base: position 727 of record CAYZWN010000129.1, on the reverse strand, counting down.
TGATCACTGGAACCCGCTGCAATTTGAACAATGTTTTTTGCCGACAAATCATCCTGAACAGATGCCTGACCACCTTTGAGCGGCAATGTGGCAGATCGGGATACCTGATCGTTGGATGAGCCTTTGTTTCCGCATTGGCAGAAAAAAATCATCATCAGACTGAGGAGCATTAAAAAGCTTGATTTTATCATAGTTGACTAATTTTGGAGTGAATAATAAGTCTGAAAAATATTGAATTACCCGGGGTATTGGTTATGATTTGAATCATACAGGCCGCGTGTCAGCCATTCCTGGCATTTTGACTAAAAAAACAGGACAAGCACAAAGTTTGTATTATGTGCGAAAGTGAATTCCAGCACTAATAATCGCCAGCATACCAGTAATAATTAAAAGCTGATCATTGCAGAAAAGGTGAAATTTCTTCCCATCCGGGGAATATTTCCCCAGTCAAGGTGCTCATGATAATAAGTATCAAATAGATTATCGCAACCGAGCAGCATGTTTAATTTTGTTTTCTCAAAATTAAAATTCCTGCTTAGTTTCAGATTGACTATCGCATAACCGGGCGTAACATCTTCCCCAAAATCAAGGTTGATCCGGTTTTGTGCAATCGCGGTCTCCAGTTCGGAGATTATCCTGAATGCACCCTTGACCTGATAGTTTAGATTCAGGTTGTTTTTGAGTGGAGGAATAAGCGGTAATGGTTGGCCATCCGCTGTTTGGCCAT
>CAYZWN010000128.1:0-13419 GCA_964482185.1 uncultured Roseivirgaceae bacterium | reverse complement strand
GTCAATAGTTCGGGCGGTTTCTTCGGAATAAGGCTTGGTAAAATTGTATTCTGATTGTTTGGAATCGTAAAAGGAAATATTGCCGATCTTCTCGTTCATACCATAGATGGCCACTATGCTGTAGGCCATTTTCGTGACGCGTTCCAAATCACTCAGAGCCCCGGTTGAAACTTTGCTGAAGATGATCTCCTCAGAAGCTCGGCCTCCAAGTGTCATACACATTTCGTCTATCAACTGTTCTGTTTGATAGAGAAACTGCTCTTTAGGTAAATACTGAGCATAACCCAGCGCTGCAACACCTCTTGGCACAATGCTCACCTTAACAAGCGGATCGGCATGCTCCAGATACCAGCCTGCCACAGCGTGTCCGGCTTCATGGTAAGCGACAATTTTTTTCTCTTCGGGCGAGATGATTTTACTCTTCTTTTCCAGGCCACCGATTACCCTGTCGATGGCATCATGGAAATCATCCATTTCTATCGATTCTTTACTTTTTCGGGCTCCGATAAGCGCGGCTTCGTTACAGACATTAGCTATTTCGGCACCTGCAAACCCGGGAGTTTGCGCAGCAAGTTTTTTAGGATCTACTTCACTTGAGAGTTTGAGTGGCTTCAGGTGTACTTTAAAAATTGCCTCCCTGCCTACGATGTCTGGTTTATCAATGCTTATCTGCCGGTCAAATCTGCCCGGTCTCAGCAAAGCTGAATCCAACACATCCGGCCGGTTACTCGCCGCCAAAATGATGACTCCTGAGTCTGTCGCAAAGCCATCCATCTCAACCAGCAATGAGTTGAGTGTATTTTCTCTTTCGTCATTGGCACCCGGAACCTGCCCGCGACCTCTGGTTCGGCCGATGGCATCGATTTCATCAATAAACACGATACAGGGGGCTTTTTCCTTGGCTTGCTTAAAAAGATCGCGAACCCTGGCAGCACCTACGCCCACAAACATTTCAACGAAATCAGAACCTGATAACGAAAAGAAAGGCACTTCCGCTTCACCGGCAACAGCCTTGGCCAATAGGGTTTTACCCGTACCCGGGGGGCCAACCAACAGTGCACCTTTGGGAATTTTACCACCTAAATTGGTGTATTTTGATGGCTCTTTGAGAAAGTCCACAATTTCCTTAACCTCTTCCTTAGCTTCTTCCAATCCTGCGACATCAGCAAAAGTAATTTTAATTCTGCTCTCTGCATCAAACAATGCAGCTTTTGATTTTCCGATATTGAATATCTGTCCTCCGGGTCCTCCGGTACCTGTCATACGGCGCATTAATACCCAAAATACAATCAGGATTAGAAATAAAAATCCCCAGTTGAAAATGATGCTCGTGAAATCAGATCGCGATTCCACCTTGTAGCCAATCCTTTTGTCTTCCGGAAGTTGTGACTCCAGTTCATTAAATTTTTCCAGAAAATTTTCTGCTCTTGCTACTTCGAATTTGAAATGTGGGGTTTTGCTTAACGCCATTGAAGGCCTGTCGGGAATATTGTAAGTGCCACTTGCAATGCCTTCCTCGTTTAGAAAGACTTCGATAACGTCCTGGTTTTTTATGAAGATGATTTCCTTCACATGCCCTTTGCGGGCCATGTCTTCAAATCTCCTCTCGGTAATGTTCTCAATACTGTTGGATTGATTGAAATAGAATATGGAAAAAACCAGAATCAACAATGAAAATACGATCCAAATCTGGTAGTTTGGCCTCTGGGGTGTTTTGGGTATAATATTTTTCTTCTTACTCGGAATTTCTGCCATTATTGTTTGATAAGTGTAACGACTATCTTTTAACTATTTTAAAATGCCTTTGTTACGGATTTTCTATTTCTGTGATATCAGCGTCGCCCCACAAATCTTCAAGTCCATAAAATATTCTTACTTCACTTTTGAATATGTGAACAACTACGTTGACATAATCAAGCAAAATCCATTCCTTGTTTTGAATGCCTTCTTTATGCCAGGGTCTTTCTTTGGCACCTTCCATCACCTCTTTTTCTACTGAATCTGAAATCGCATCTACCTGTGTGTCTGATGACCCTGTGCAGATAATAAAGTAGTCCGCAATCGCGTTCCCAACGCCCCTTAGGTTTAAAATAACTATATCCAGTCCCTTTTTTTCTTGAATTCCTTTTATGATATATTTGTTCAAAATTTCTGCTGATACAGACTCAGTTTTTATTACCATTCTCTATTTTTAAATTAGGTCGCAAAGCTACAAAAAATACTTGCATAAATTATTTAAGAATACGGTATTTGTTGGCAAAAAGGCATTCTTTCTGCCAAGTTGTCATTCTACCAATGAGCTGGCTTCCGTGTTGATGAGACAAAAAGAACCGCTTAATGGCACGGTAATCTATACCGATTATCAAAGCCAGGGCAAAGGCCAGCGAGGCAATAAGTGGGAGTCAGAAGGCGGGAAAAATATTCTGATGTCTGTAATCCTTGATACTTCTTTCGTCGAGCCATCCCATTTCTTTGACATTACAATTATTACCTCTCTCGCCATGCATGATTTTCTGAGTGAATACATCCGGCGTGATATCAAAATTAAATGGCCTAATGATATGTTTTGCGAAGATCGAAAAATCGCAGGCATATTAATAGAAAACTACATCAAACAAAATACAATAGAATGGTGTATTCTCGGCGTTGGGCTAAATGTAAATCAGACGCAATTCATGGAAAAAAATGCTATTTCCATGTCGATGATCTGCGGACAGCAATTCGAGCGGGAAGAACTGATAAATGTATTGTTACAAAAACTCGAGCAAAGATATTTTGAATTAAAAAAGGGTGGTAAAAAGAAACTGAAAGAGGCCTATCTGGACAATATGTACTGGAGAAATGAAATCCATGTATTTCAGTCGGAGGGCACATTCTTTAACGGCAAAGTCGTTGGAATAGAGCCATCCGGAAAACTTCGGATAGAAGCCGAAGATGGTCTTAGAATTTTTGATTTCAAAGAGGTATCATTTGTGAAATGATTGGGAAGCACCTGCCGGTTTCACGTACCGGGAAAGGATCTTTACTTTTTCACCGCCAGCTCTCAGCGACTTGGTTAGCAAAGCTACCTGATGCTGAATCCAAACCCCGCCGAAACGATGTGATAGGCCTGCCAGGTATAATCACCGTGAAGTGTCATAGGGCCAACCTTAACCCGCATTCCCCCCGTAGCCCTGAATGAATTTTCATAGTAATTGATATCTATGGGATCGGTGACACTAAACGATCTGGAAGGATCGACCTCATCAGCAATCACATACGTGCCCAGCATCTGCAAATTGGAAGTGACATTGCTATAGCCAACTGCCCCATAAAGCGTCAGGAATGATATTTTCTTCGATACTATACCCTGAACAGTCCAGTTGTTAATATTAAAACGGGCAGCCTGGTCTTCGCCATCCAATTCGAAATCAGACATATCGAGTGTATTGTCAATACCACTGAATGCTCCGAGAATCGAAATGTCAATCGGAACAAGTCTAAGGCCCGGTATCCATTGTTTTATATCGTGCTTGATACCCATTCCAAAAACACTGGTCTTAAAATCTCCATATGTTATTTCCGGCACATACCTTAAAATGATATCGGTATTTTTTATGGTACCCACACCCAACTGCACCATGGGAGACGGTAGAACATTATAGCCAAATTGCTCTTTCATGCCCAATCCCGTAGGCCTGAAGGAGCCCCTTATCGTTTCACCAGACATTTCTTCGGTATAGAAAAAGGTTAATTCCGAGCCATTCTCCTGCCGGGGCCCCATAATAGTCGGTATCTCTCGTGTTTCTCCGTTGCTGATCACATTTGTATAATCAGCAGGATCGAAAGTAAAAAACTCTTTGGAAGCAGGTACTGAAGTAAAATTGGCAGTAACGGTCAGGTCCAGGCCCAAAGGCTTATGAGTTTTTGCGGTGTTATACCATGAATTGGACATGCCGTATGAGAAACCTACGACCATGGGCTCCAGATAATGACCAATCAGTTTGTTGGCATCATCAGCTCCTGCCCTTAAGAAAGAATCAAAATTTGTGTTTTGTGCGCTGACCTGGATAGCATTTGCCAAAATCGCTGCTAAATAAAGAAATCTCAATTTATTCATCCTCCGGAAATTTCAATTACATAATCACTCAGTATTCAGGTTTAAATACAAGCAGCTATTCCGAGGTAACTTTCAATTACATTCCAAAACATACATCCAGCGGTTTTTCAATCTGGCAGTGATCCAAAATCAAATTTGTTTTGGTTTAGATCACGGCGACGATTAGCTTTGCAGCCCGAAAGAACTCGAGTGCAGTTCATCAGTATAATTTCTCAATTCAAAACTTTTTAAATTCAAATAAAAAATATGTCATTAGTAGGAAAAAAAGCCCCATTGTTTACAGCTCCGGCAGTATTGAACGGCCATGAAATTGTCGAAGATTTTTCACTTTCCAGCCTGATCGGGAAGCAGGAAATTGTTCTCTTTTTTTACCCGAAGGATTTTACGTTTGTATGCCCCACTGAAATATTGGCATTTCAGGAATTATTGCCTGAGTTCGAGCACCGCAATGTGGCAGTAATCGGTGTTTCGACCGATTCGGAAGAAACCCATCTTGCCTGGCTTTTTACGCCAAAGAAGAAAGGTGGCATTGAGGGCGTTACCTATCCATTGGTTGCCGATACGGCCAAAACCATCGCAGCAAACTACGGTGTGCTGGGCGGTGACTGGGATTATGATGAAAGTGGCAACCTTATCTTTGATGGTGCTCCCATCGCTTTCAGAGGCACCTTTCTGATTGATAAGGAAGGAATTGTAAGACATGAGTACATTAACTTTTTTCCATTAGGAAGAAACATACAGGATACCCTGAGAATTGTGGATGCGTGGCAATTTACCTGTGAGCACGGCGAGGTTTGCCCTGCCAACTGGGAAAGCGGCATGAAAACGATGAAGGCGACAAGAGAAGGGGTGGTTGAATATTTTTCAGCCAACTAAAAACTGAACCCGTAAATTTTATTAATTAACAGGTGAGCAGATTTCTGTCAAAAAACCCTCTCATTGCAGCGGGTTTTTTATTTTTGTGCTTTCAAAAACCTGATGAGATTACTCAACAACACTGGCATTTCCACTTACTCTGCATTGCTGAAGCTGTTATCCCCGTTTCATGCCAAAGCGAAGCTGATGATACAGGGTACCATTATCCGAAAGGATAATAAAGGAACGCAACAAATTAAAATTAACAATCGCACTACCAGAGGCAAAAATATCAATAATACGGAAGACTATTCACAGTCTGAAGGTCGCCATGGCACTCTATTCAGGTGCTGAATAAACACTTCCAGTTGAAATAGCGCGATTATGATTGGAAACGATTTTTCTGCAAATTATGCCCAAAACCAACCCGGAGTCACCGCTAAGGTCATGGATTACATCAGTAAATTGCTTCAGTAATGGAAGGACGTGTTATAAAATCAACCGGATCGTGGTATGATGTGAAAATACAATCAGGTGAAGTTGTGCGCTGTCGGGTGCGGGGAAAGCTGAAGATCAGGGATATGAAAGTAACCAATCCGGTAGCAGTTGGCGATCTGGTAAATTTTGAATTTGAAGCTGACGGCAACGGGATTATTCATGACGTAATTCCCCGGCACAATTACCTGATTCGCCGGTCAACCAGAAAAACTGCCTTTGGTCACATCCTGGCCAGCAACATCGATCAGGCCATTGTGATCGCCACGCTCACCTTTCCCAAAACATCGCTTGGCTTTATCGACCGGTTTCTGATTTCTGCCGAATCATTCAGAATTCCCTCGTTGCTCGTTTTCAACAAAACCGACATGTGGACGCCAGAGGCTTTTAAATTCACGGAAACGTTGCGGGAAATTTACACCAAAGTGAATGTGGATTTTATGGTGATGTCTGCCGTCTCTGGTGATAACCTCGAATTATTCAGGGAAAAATTAAGGGGAAAAACATCCCTCTTGGCAGGTCATTCAGGTGTAGGCAAATCCACAATTCTGAATATGCTATATCCTGGAATCAATCAGAAAACATCAGAAGTATCCAGATTTGCCAATAAGGGCACCCACACCACCACATTTGCCGAAATGTTTGAAATTGAAAAAGATACCTTTGTTATTGACACGCCGGGCATTAAGGAACTCGGCCTGATGGATATTTATGATGAGGAGATCAATCATTTTTTTCCGGAGATGCGCGAACGCTTTGGCAAGTGCCGCTTTCACAATTGTACCCACACCCACGAGCCCGGTTGTGCGGTGATAGAAGCGGTAGAAAATGGTGAAATCTCCATATCGCGCTACGAAAGCTATCTCAGCATGATGGAGGGCATAGATTTGCATAGGTAGGCTATTTATTTTGCCTTCCGCGCCAAAATGAAATACACTATAATCGGGATAAAAGTCAGCGACATTACGCCGGCAATAAAGAAAATTCCCAGCCCGCTGCTTTGCCCGATTGTCACCTCAATGGTTTTGTGCTGGATATATGCAAACATACCGATAATACAGGCCTTCAAACCAATGATTAAGGATTTGGCCAGTTGGTACTGTTTGAATGCATTATCGGCTGTGATGGCTACGGGATAATTAAAAAGGTATGGAAACCTGTTAAGAATAGTTAGCCCTGCATACATGATTATACTGACTACCGGTAAAATGAACAAAAATGATTTATGTCCCAGGGTATCTGGATTTCCCCGCGCGTCAAAATGGGTTACGACCTGATCCGACAATCCCGGGTATTCTATTATAAATTGAAACACAATAAACAGAAGAATGATGCCTGCAATCGCTTCAAGGATAATATCGAATGCTCTAAGCGTCGGATTGATTTTAGGCTTATCCATAACTTTATAATGATTAGGTTTATCAAATATCAAAATTGACACGATAAAAGAAATAGTAAACTAAACCGGTATAGAATTTTAAAAAATATTTCAGAGAGCTTTGTGCCGTATTTGTTTGCAAGAAACCCCAACGGTGGTAGCTAAAGTTTTCCTTCCGGCAGATGATGGTATAAAACATCAAAGCGCCTCCGAGCGGTATGGGAAAAATTGTATATTTATCCAGTGCAAATAATTATGCAAATGAACTACGGAAAACAATCTGACTTCTTTTCAAATGACCAACAGGTGACAACCGGCCTTGAACGGGCAGCTCTACTCCCGATGGATCATACAATACCGCAGGGCTACATCAACTACCTGTTTTTTGAAAGTTTGAATAATTATAAAAGTGGCAAATACCACATGATGCATTTACTAAAGTCTGATTTAATAATATGCGCACTATGACACCTTTACATTCGAAAATTTTATTGGTCCTTCTTTGCCAGTTAATTTGGTCGGCTACTGCCAATGCTGCTGAATTTTTTGTCTCACCAAATGGTAATGACGCCAATCCCGGGACGCGGGAGTTGCCATTTTCAAGTATTGAAAAGGCAATCAGAAGGGCAGAAATTGTCTTTCAGGAAAGCCCGGATGAAGACTGTATCATTTGGTTGAATGGAAATACATTCTATTTGGAAGAGCCGATTATCCTTGATGCGGAAAAATTGCGTCAGGACTCCGGCAACCTTTACTTCAGAGCCATACCCGGAGAAAATCCTGTTATTTCAGGTGGTGTCTTAATCACAGAATGGGAGGAATTGCCTGGCGGCTTATGGAAAACAAAGCTTCATGAACATCCTGACCGGCGCATCAATCCGCGGGAACTTTTTGTAGGTAATCAGCGCGCTGTCCGGGCCCGGTATCCCAACGAAGGATACCTGCGAATAATGAAAGCAGGCGATGATCGAAGAACCCATTTCTTCTTCGAATCCGGCGATTTCCCAATTCCTGAGAAGGTTCAGAATGTGGAACTGGTTTTGCTGCACGATTGGTCGATTTCACGCATTACTGTAAAGGAGATTGATGGTGCTGAAAATAAACTTACCGCAGTTGATTCCATAGGGGCTAAAGAGCCGGATTTTTTTAACCTTGATCACTGGGAACCCAATCCGCGGTATTATCTCGAAAATGCCATGGAATTTCTGGATGCTGAATACGAATGGTTTTTTGATGCCGATGAAAGAGCATTTTACCTCAAGCTGCCGCAAAAATCAGATCCCAATATGCTCCGCATCACCGTTCCGGTTTCTGAAGGGCTGGTACGCCTCATTGGAAAAGAAAATCGCCCATTAAAAAATATACATTTTGAGGGGATTCGCTTCAGGCACGCTTCGTGGCAAATTCCGGAAAGCGGTTACTGCGGTGTGCAGGCCTGCCACTACGATCCGCGCCCCGCACGGGGAGGATGGGCTGTTGTGCCTGCGGCCATACAGGGTGAGTGGGCGCTCAATTGTTCATTTACTGATTGCGCGTTCGAACATCTTGGCGGATCAGGTCTTTGGTTGGGAACCGGCTCTTCAAACTGTACAATTAAAAATTCGCGGTTTGCCGACATCTCAGGAAATGGCATCATGATCGGCGAGGGCCAAAGTCGCGAGGTAAACGGCAAAAAATGGTGGGAGTCAGTGCCGGAGCAGGTTGCGCTCGGAAATACGATAGAAAATTGTACGATCACCGAATGCGGCAGACAGTTTTACGGCGCAGTGGGTATCTGGTGCGGCTTAACTGCACAAACCGCCATTCGCAACAATACCATTTATAACCTGCCTTACACCGGCATTTCAATAGGGTGGATGTGGAGCCCGGTTCCAACTCCGTGCAGGGAGAATATCATTTCTGGAAATCACATACACCACATTATGCAGGCCCTGAGCGATGGAGGTGGCATTTACATGTTGGGTTTGCAGCCAGGCAGCAAGATTATTGGCAACCATATCCATGATGTAAGCCTGAACGTAGGGAGAGCTGAGAGCAACGGTATGTTCCTCGATGAAGGCACAACCGATGTGGAGGTGGCAAATAATCTCATTTACAAAATAACCAAGTCTCCGCTGAGATTTCACCGCGCTACAACAAACCTGGTAAAGGAGAATGTTTTGTTTTGCGGCGAAGGTGTTGCGCCTGTCCGCTATAACAATACAAAAGAGGAAGATATCCAACAGGTTGACAACAAAGTGTTTAGTGAAGCGGATGAAAACTTTGAAGAGCGTTTAAAATACTTTATCTCCCAATGGGAAAACCAGCGGTGAGAGAAGCGGAGGTTTGTTTTGTGGGAAAAAACCTGTTATCAATCTGGTGGTTGAGCCGATTTCAAGGGAGGGCATAAAAAAAGTCAGAACTGATTTTCAGCCCTGACTTATATGGATTTTCAGTGTGGTTTTTTATTTTAAATGCTGGTATAGCGGTTATTCACTTCTTCCCAATTCACCACATTCCAGAACGCGCTGATGTAATCTCCCCGGCGGTTTTGATAATGCAGATAATAAGCATGTTCCCATACGTCCAGACCGAGTATCGGGATACCTTTAAATTCAGAAATATCCATAAGGGGATTGTCCTGGTTTGGCGTTGATCCCACAGACAGTTTGCCTTCGGAATTCGATACGAGCCATGCCCATCCGCTTCCAAATCGTGTTGCCGCTGCCTTGCCAAACGCCTCTTTAAATGCATCCAGGCTGCCAAATGAACTGTTTATCTCATTTAGTACGGCACCTGAGGGCTGACCGCCTCCCGGTTTAAGATTTTTCCAGAATAATTCATGATTGTAGTGCCCGCCGCCATTGTTCCGCGCTTTAGTGGAAAATTTGGAGACACGCTTTAGCATTTCTTCAACCGATGTAACCTCAATGCTTTCCTCCATGATAGCGGCATTGATATTTTTTACATATCCCGCGTGGTGTTTTGTGTAATGAATTTCCATAGTCATCGCATCGATGCTATCTTCAAGTGCATCGTATGGATAACTGAGTGCTGTTTGCTTAAATTCTGTCACCACGCTTTTAGATTCGGGCTGGCTCTTGCAGGAGGCAGCGAGTGGTGCGCCAATGCCTGCAACAACCGAAAGGGCGAGGCTATTTTTTACAAACCTTCTTCTTGAGGTTGAGAGATGATTTTGATTACTCGTGATCATGGTATATTGATTTGGATTAATGGAAAATGATTTACAAAACTTTTGAGACGTTTAAACTTCTTCGGCAACAACAGATTTCACTTCCGGAATCATGGACTTGAGCAGATTTTCGATTCCCATTTTTAGTGTGACTGTGGCAGAAGGGCAGCCGCTGCATGAGCCCTGGAGAAATACCGTCACAATGCCATCTTCGAATGACTTGTATTCGATTGCACCACCGTCCTGTTCTACCGCTGGCTTGATGTATTCTTCCAAAAGGCCCTTAATCTTTACATCCATTTCAGTTTCTTCGGCAACTTCCTCTACTGCAGCATACTCAATAATTGGTTTTCCTGATTCCAGGAAATTTTTAATATGTTCTTTCAGCTCTTCTTTTACCTCAATCCATTCCTTATCGTCTGTTTTAGTCACTGTAATGAAATTGCTCATATAAAACACTCTGCGCACATAGTTGTAGCCAAACAATTCTTTGGCAAGCGGCGCATTGGCTGCGCTTTCCACATCAGGGAAATCGAAATTACGGCCTGGTTCCACAAGCATATAATCAGCCACAAACTTGAGTGAGTTGGGGTTTGGATTGGCTTCCAGGTAGATATTTACGGCTTTGGTTTCCATCATAATTAATCTTCGTTTTCTTTTATAACTCTTTTTACTCCGACTTGTTCGCCTTCTGTACTTGCCACTACCATAGCTACTGTTGCGTCACCTGTCACATTCACAACCGTCCGCATCATATCGAGTGGTCTGTCCGGGGCAACTATCAGAGCCAGGCCTGCCGCCGGAATTCCCGCGGCTTCCAAAACAATTACGAGCATGACCATGCCGGCACCCGGCACACCGGCGCTTCCAATTGAAGCCAGCACTGCCGTCATCACAATAGCTATCTGGCTGGTGAGGCTGAGCTCAAGTCCCATGGCGTGCGCAATAAAAACGGCAGCACAACTTTGATAAAGACTCGTGCCATCCATATTTATCGTAGCGCCAAGAGGCAGTACAAAACTGCTCACTTCTTCAGAGACATTGAGATTGTTTTCTACGCTTTCCATGGTAACAGGCAGCGTCGCCGAACTGCTGCTTGTACTGAATGCCAGCAATTGAGCATCCCGGATGCCTTTGAAGAAAGTTCGGTATTTTACCTTGGTGAAAATTTTGAATATTGTCGGGTAAACACCAAGGATCATGATTAATAACCCCGCTGTGACCGTTGTTGCGTACATCAGCAGGGCGCCAAGTATTTCGACAGCCTTCGCCGGATTTTCACCGGCAACTTCCACGATCAGCGTGGCAATAAGCGCAAAAACGCCATAGGGAGCAAACATCATGATGTAGTGAATGATCTGGATGATTACATCATTGAGCCCCGCAAAAAAATGAATCACAACATCTTTTTTCTTTGACTTGATCTGGAGCAGAGCCACGCCAAAAATGATGGCAAAGAAAACCAGTTGCAGCATGTTTTCATTGGCTGAAGCAGCGCCAAACAAATTGTCGGGAATGATATTCACCAATGGTTGCAGAGGCCCTTCCTGCTTGAGTTTGTTGGCGACATCGGTTTTTTGCAAAGCATCGCTTTCAAACATCTGCATAAGTTCTGTGCGGGTTTGCTCTGTAATGATTTTGCCAGGCTTCAGGGTGTTGACGATTAGTAAGCCAATAGTAGTCGCGATCAGCGTTGTAGTCATGTAAATAATGATCGTTTTACCTCCCATTCGTGATAATCTGGATATATCTCCCAGGTTCGAAACGCCAACAATCAGACTTGCCAGAATCAGGGGCATGGCGATCATTTTAAGGGCGTTTACGAAAATGGTTCCAAATGGCTTAACATAATGTATAACGAAACTGGTGGGGATGCCGGTAAATATGCAGATCAATCCGAAAATAAGGCCTGTAAGCAGGCCAAGCAAAATTTTAGTATGCAATGGAAGTCTGATACTTTTCATAAATGTGCGTCGGAATCAATGCGCCTATAATTTGGATGATTTATCCAACAAATAAAAATCTGCCAGCACCAATGCTGCCATGGCTTCTACAATGGGCACTGCTCTCGGCACAACGCAAGGATCATGGCGACCCTTTCCCGAAACGATTGCACTTTCGCCATGAATGTCAATACTATCCTGATCTTTCATGATGGTGGCCACAGGTTTGAATGCCACCCGGAAGTAAATGTCCTGCCCATTTGATATGCCGCCCTGGATGCCGCCTGAATGATTGGTTTTCGTTGCAATTTTTCCGTCAGTGTTTTCGAAAATATCATTGTGTTGTGTACCTGTCATTTCCACTCCTCCGAAGCCGCTGCCATACTCAAATCCCTTCACCGCGTTGATGCCCAACATTGCTTTCCCTAATTCGGCATGTAGCTTATCGAAGACTGGTTCTCCCAGCCCGGTTGGCGTTCCTTTGATCACACATGTCACCACGCCACCAATTGTATCTCTGTTCTTTCGAATCTGATCAACCAGCTCGATCATTTTTTCGGCCAGCTCATGGTCAGGGCAACGTATGATATTATCCTCAGTTTTTGACAGGTCCAACTTTTCATACGGAATATCCATTTTCAAACTGCCAACCTGAGACACATAAGCCTGAATGGACACGCCGACTTTTTGTAACATCATTTTCGCGATAGCCCCGGCAGCTACCCTTGCAGCCGTTTCGCGTGCCGAGCTTCTGCCCCCGCCCCGGTAATCGCGCAAGCCGTATTTTTCCTGATAGGTATAGTCAGCATGCGAGGGTCTGAATTTCTCCGCTATATGGGCATAATCCTTACTTTTCTGGTCTTCATTGAAAATAACCATAGCAATGGGCATGCCCGTAGATTTTCCTTCAAAAACACCGGATAATATTTCAGCCCGGTCTCCTTCTTTGCGCTGTGTAGTAATTTTTGACTGGCCGGGCTTTCTTCGATCCAGCTCTTGCTGAATGAAGTTTTCATCGAGATCCAATCCTGCAGGGCAGCCGTCAATGGTTACACCAATGGCTTTGCCATGTGATTCTCCAAAAGTTGTGATTCGGAATTTCCTTCCGTAAGTATTCCCCATTTTATTTCTTAAAAATTAAAAAGAAGGTAAATCCCATCATAGTCAGGATGGCAATATTGGCTAAAAGTTTGGCGATGTCCACCCCGCTCAGGCTTTCAAGTTTATTGCTTTCTATGTCGATCAGGTTGTAAAATGAGCCCAGATCATTTGATGAGATGGATACATTCTTTTTGCTCTCTCCTTCAGAAACTACGGTGAGGTTGGATCTCAGTGTATCATATTTTGCTTGATAAGGGTCAAAATAGACCAATGAGATGTAATCGCCTAAATGATACTCGCCCGGTTCGTTGGGTATAGCATAGTAATTAAAGCTTTTCGATCCACGGACTTTATTATTACTGCGACTGATATTCTG
>CAYZWN010000127.1:0-13486 GCA_964482185.1 uncultured Roseivirgaceae bacterium | reverse complement strand
ATTTGTTATGATTACAGGCAATGATAACTTTGAATGTTAATAATATTATCAAACCATGAAAAATTTAATTTTTCTAATTCTTGTATTCTTAACGGTATGTCTCAGCAATGCGCTCCATGCCCAGGAGGATGCATCTGATCAGACACTGAAATCGCAATTCGACGCCATGCTCGAAAGTTCAGAAACCTATACCGAGTACAAAGTTGTCAGGAAGACAAAACTCAACGACTATTCAAGGGCCGTGCAAGATTCTCTCTCAAAAAGCAGAAGTGAGATTATTGGCCTTAAGAATGAAGTAACTGAACTTAAAAGCCAGGTAAGGCAGCTAACTACCCGAATCTCTGATCTTGAGGCACAACTCGACGAAAGTGAATCTTTGCGCGACAGCCTCACTTTTCTTGGGATTAATATGAACAAGACGACCTACCATTCCGCAGTCTGGTTCATCATCATTACACTTGCCGTTTTCGGTGTGTTTGCTTATACCAGTTTTATGAGAAGCAACCAAATTACCTCAAAAACAAAAAAGGAGATGACTGCGCTCGAAGTGGAATACGAGGAGCACAAAAAGAAAAGTCAGGAAAAACAGATTAAAATGGGCCGCGAATTGCAAACCGAGCGCAATCTCGTCGAAGAGCTAAAAACCAAGCTTAAGGCAAAAACGCCTACAACAAAATAAATCGGGCAATTGGTAATGGGCTGAAATTCACTGCCTGTCAGTTGTTACACATCGTATTTCTTATCCCAGGCCACCTGCGTTTTATTCATGATGGCATCCAGTGCCATTTTCACACTTATCGAAGCCTTAGCACCGGTCTTCACATTTGAAATCGGTTCCTTCCCGTTTATAATGCTGTCAGAAAAATCAATGAGGGCCTGCCCCGTTGGATCATCGTTGGCGCCATTCACCGGTATGGCTCCCTGCTCATTCATCATCGGAATGGTCGCGCCGCTCACGCCATCTACCATCCCGAGCTCCTTTTTGGTTTCCATTTCAGGATATATCCATGCACTGGTCTCTTTTATCACCACCGTTGCCTTGTCTCCCTGTACCTTGATCTGGTATCCTTCATAGGCATTGCTGGTGAGGCATTTAAATGATGCCTTTACGCCATTCGGGTAATCAAATATCACATGCACATTGTCAAAGGTTTCCCGGCCGTCTTTCCAATAATCGATGCCCCCGGTGCCCACAACACTTACCGGATGACTGTCTGTAACCCAGTTTACAAAATCGATTTGGTGGGAAGATAGTTCTGCCAGCAAACCATTGGAGTATTCGCGGTACATTCTCCAGTTAATTTGACGTTCGAGCTTTTCTTCCGCTACTGCCCTGCGCCAGTTGCCATTCCTGTTCCATTGGGCCTCGTATGATTTAATGTCGCCGATATATCCCTCCCTGATGGTGTTGATGATATTTGCATACAACCTGGAGCTATGATACTGGTGGCCGACCTGAAAAATTCGGTTGCTGTTTTTAACCTTTTGTGTCAGCTCCAACGCCTCGCCGATTTCCTTGGTCATGGTTTTTTCAAGAAAAATATGCTTGCCTGTATCGATCGCCTCCATGGCCATAACCTTATGTAAATGGAGTGGTGTGGCAATGATCACAGCATCAAGGTTTTGATCTGCAAGTAAAGCCCTGTAATCCGGATATGCTTTTGCCTTGCTGTCGGCAAATTGCATGGCGCCATCGAGCCTGAAAGGCAGATTGTCGCAGCAGGCCATGACCTTGAGATTTGGAATATTGCTGATGGTGCGCACCAGCCCGGTGCCCCGGCTACCCGTGCCAATGACGCCTACGCTGATCTGGCTGGTATTTCCATATGATTTGCTGATGTTGAAAAGTGATAAGCCACTGATCAGTCCGGCGGTACCAAGGCTGCCCGCTTTCATAAAGGACCTTCTGTTTATGTTGTTTTTCATAGCAATTAGAGAGCTTAATTTCAAAATTAGTTAAAACACATGGTGAGATGCTTGGACGAATATTTTTATTGCAAGGACTTTTTGTTGAATGAAATGGTTGAACGGACAAGTATATGCAAGGTGGGCGATTGCGGGCTTCAAACTTATCAAACTGAGAAAATGTTGAATCGGGCTTCAACTGTTGAAATTACTACAATTTTGCCCATATTGTATATGCAGTGCTGTTGCTGGGCGTTTTTTTATTTTATCGAATAATTGGTTCCCGGTCCAATTCCGAATTTTTCAATCAGGTTTTTTGCAATCAATTCGGGCAAAATCCTCTTAACGGTTGGGTTTGGAATACCTAATCTCTTTGCGATATCTCCAGATTTACATCCTGCATTGTTTTCTATGAAAGTTAAAATAGACTTTTCTCTCGGAGATAATCTTGTTTCAACTCCTTTGCTCTCAAATTTTATCATTAATTGTTTTTGAATATTCCCTAAAGCATCAAAGAAAAAGCGAACCCATTCCGTTACATCTTCATTTGGTCTTTGTGCTTGACAATTTCTTAAAACACGATAGTATTCGGTTTTCCGATTTTCAATTTCATGTTCAAAACTGACATATTGAATCCACTTGTAACCATGTTTCAACAAAAGCAAAGTAGAAAGCAATCTACTCAATCGTCCGTTTCCGTCTTGAAATGGGTGAATACTCACAAATTCGTATGCAAATAGAGCGCATTTTACTAATGGATGTGTTTCATTGTCATTTAGATACCATTCAACCAGCGTGCTCATTGCATCCTGCGTTGGAAATCCAACTTCTGTTGTCTGAAAAATTATCTGTCGAGTTCCATCTGGAAATTTAGCCTCTACCGCATTGCTGTGTTGTTTGTAATCTCCTTTGTGCCATTCGTCCTTCTTGCTGTATTTTAGTAAAATGTTGTGCAAATTCTTTAAACTGCTTTCATTAATTGGAATGTCCTTAAAAGAGTCCGAAATCAAGTCTAAGGTTTCAAAGTATCCGACCACCTCTTGTGAATCTCTATCAACAATTTTTGTGATGTCAATTTCTTTAAGTAAAAGTTCAACTTCCTCGTCAGACATTTTTGACCCCTCAATTCTTGTTGAAGCTCCAACACTACGAACTGTAGCAATGGTTTTCAGTTGCTTTAGACTTTGACCTTCTTTTTTCTCAATCGTTGTCCATGATGCGTCAAATCGGTCAATTTGACTAATCAATCTGACTAATTCCCAGTCAATATTCAATGTGAACGTATGTACTTTATTTTCCATACTCCAAATATATAATTGAAACCCTAAAATGATACGATATGATTCGTTTTTATTCGATAAGTATCCGAAAAATTTGATACGATATGAGCTTATTATATACGATAGCGGTTCGGTCTATTGCCCATCAACAATGCCTTAACATAGAATGTAGTCGAATGTAAAACAGTGCTGTTGCCATAAGTTATAAAATGAAAAAGGCGCCCGTAAGCACCTTTTTCCAAATAAACAGACAACCTAACCATGAAAAATCTTTATATCCAATCCGGCCTCGCTCGTGAATCTCCTTTTTTCATTTCGTACCGGACACTTTCTAATTCTTTGTTTGTATGAGTATTTTTCCTTGCTGAGAATATTTACGCAAAGGTTGCCATGATAAAGGAGAATTTTCGCTCAAAGAGGTCTCACTTTGCAAAGTGAGACCTTTTATTCTTAAAAAAGGCCGAATCAGGGCGATTTGAGGGCTTCAGAAAAGTTTTACATTTTATTAAATCTTCATGAAATATTTTGATGGGGCTGGAATTTTTGTGGTATTTCAGTAGAAAGAAAATGTAAAGCGTCTATACCCGATCCGAACATCACAGACTTGGGATGAAATCCAATGGAAAAAACAGGTGTAGTTTTCATGATCCGGATTTCATATCCGCCCGGTAACATTCGAAAATACAAATGTCGGAGATAAGGAGTTGAAAGTGTCCGGCAGAAGATATTTTCGACATGCTGTGCCATTTTAATAATCCCTGGTTTATCAGGAATTCGCCTCACGGGTTCAACCTCGTTACTTATTTTCGCAAAGGCAGAACCAGCCAGTAAAAATCAGGCTTTCGCCATTTTTAATTTGGTCAAATCATTGCCATTTTTACCATAAATTCAAACAGGCAAAATCCGGGTTATGAAAAGAAGTGAAGTCAACGCCATTATTCAGCATTCAGTCGATTTTTTCAACATGCATCATTTTCGATTGCCAGGGTGGGCGTACTGGCCACCGGAGAGTTGGCGTGGAAAAGCATCAGTCTGTGGTGAAATTGCAGAAAACAGACTGGGCTGGGATATCACTGACTTTGGTTCGGAAAATTTTCTGAAAAGGGGTCTGGTGTTGTTTACCATCCGCAACGGAAGCCACCTGAAGCAGGACAAAGTATATTGTGAAAAAATCATGATCGCTGAAGAAGACCAGGAAACCCCTTTGCATTTCCACTGGAA
Organism: uncultured Roseivirgaceae bacterium; assembly: GCA_964482185.1. Taxonomy (GTDB): domain Bacteria; phylum Bacteroidota; class Bacteroidia; order Cytophagales; family Cyclobacteriaceae; genus JAAUQL01. The sequence continues at coordinate 9,080 of CAYZWN010000127.1, read as the reverse complement.
AAAAACTGAAGATATCATAAACCGGGCCGGTGGCAACCTGGTGATGGAGTTGTTTCAGGGATCAGAAGAAGGCGACTTACTCCCCGACAAAGTGGAGGTAAGTGTCGATGGGGTAATTAGCAAGGTTCAACCCGGCGAAAAACTGATTCTGGAACCAGGGCAAAGTGTTTGTCTGAAGCCCTATGTTTATCATCGTTTCTACGGCGAACCGGGCCATGGCAGGGTTCTGATCGGTGAAGTGAGCACTGTAAACGACGATGCCAGCGACAACCGATTTTATGAAGAAATTGGCCGGTTTCCTGACATTGAAGAAGATGTGGAACCCTTGCATCTGCTTGTTTCTGACTACGAAAAATATCTCTGACGCCGGCAATGCAAACACAGAAAAAAATGGTGATTTCAGGTGTGGGCTGCTGCCTGGTCGATATCCTATATGCCAACATCAATTTTAATGCTTCGCATTTCCGGCCTTACCTGTCAAAGCAAACCGGAGATGGCGGCCTGCTACCGGGGCAATTGGTGTTTGTCGAAGAGTTTGAGCAATATGCCGGAGAGGAGTTGTCTGTTTTTTTGAAAAAGGTTTCAGGAAACAGAAAGCACGACAAAATCAATGTTGGCGGCCCATCGATTGTGGCGCTGATCAACGCTGCACAAATGCTTGAAGAGGATAATTGCGAAGTAAGATTTTATGGTCGGACCGGAAATGAAGCAAATGGAAAATATCTCTCCAACCAATTGAAGAGAACCCCGGTGAACCTGGATAACCTGCTGATCAGCAATATGCCGACACCGAATACCATTGTGCTCTCAGATCCGGATTATGATCACGGCACCGGCGAGCGGCTTTTTATCAACTCAATTGGCGCCGCATGGGATGTACAGCCTGAAGACCTCGATGAGAGTTTCTTCAATGCTGACTTGGTTGTTTTTGGAGCTACCGCCCTAACGCCGCAGATACACGATTCCCTGGATATATTGTTGAGAAAGGCGAAATCAAAAGGGTGCATTACAATCGTTAATACAGTTTTTGATTTCAGAAATGAAAAAAAGTATCCCGACCGGCGATGGCCGCTTGGCGGAAGTGATGACGCTTACCGGTTTGTGGATTTGCTGATTATGGATCATGTCGAAGCCCTGAAGCTCAGTGGAAAGGATAATCAGGAGGATGCTTGCAGATTTTTCATGGATATGGGTTGTGCTTCATTTATTATTACCAATGGCAGTAAAGACGTAATGATATTTTCGGATGGTAAGTTGTTTAAATCCATGGAATTAATTGATATGCCCGTTTCGCTGGAAGTAGGAGAGAGATTGAAGATCATGACGGATGGCGACACGACCGGATGCGGGGATAATTTTGCCGGAGGGGTCATTGCATCGCTGGCGAAACAAATGCGCAGCGGCAAGCCTGATTTGTCAGAGGCCTGTGCCTGGGGAATTGTGTCCGGAGGATTTTCATGTTTTTATCTTGGAGGCACATACGAGGAGCGATATCCGGGCGAAAAGCGCTCAAAACTCAATGAATTATATGGACTTTATCTAAAGCAAATCGGTGAGCGGAGCTAAAAATATGCTGATTTTTGGTGCCGGTAAAATCGGACGATCTTTCATCGGACAGCTTTTTGGACGCAGCGGTTATGAGGTCATTTTTGTGGATATAGACCAAAAGATCATTGATGCCATCAATCACCGGGGCAGCTATCGGGTTGTCATAAAAGACAAGAAAGAGGAGGAAATCCTGATAGATAATGTGCGGGCGGTATCGGGGTTAAACATTCCTGAAGTAATCAGAGAAATATCCGGTGCATCAATGATGTCAATATCCGTCGGGAAAAATGCGCTGCCCAAACTCATGCCCACCCTCGCTCAGGGTATCGCTGCAAGATTTGGTGAACAGAAAAGTGCACCACCCCTCGATATCATCATTGCCGAAAATATGCGTGCAGCAGCACAATACATGCACGATGAATTGATAAAATACCTTCCCGAAAAATTTCCTTTGGACGAAAAAATCGGATTGATTGAAACCAGCATTGGGAAAATGGTGCCCATCATGACAGAACGCGACCTGAAGGCTGATCCGCTTGTTGTTTTCGCCGAAGCATACAACGAACTGATTCTGGATAAAAAAGGATTCAGAAACCCCATACCAAAGGTGCAGGGCCTGGCCCCAAAGGGTAATATCGGAGCCTGGGTTGACCGGAAAGCGTTCATTCATAACCTCGGCCATGCCACGGCTGCCTACTATGGGAATTTCCGGCATCCGGATCGGATATTTCTTTGGGAGGTATTGGCCGATAATCAGGTGTTGGCTTTTACGCAATCTGTGATGCAGGAGGCGGCAGATACGCTGCTTCATCTCTACCCGAATGAATTTACGCGCGAAGCGCTGAGGCTGCACATCGATGACCTTTTGTCAAGATTTCAGAACAAGGCCCTTGGCGACACGGTCTTCCGGGTAGGTCATGATCTACGCCGTAAGTTGGCTGTGGACGACAGATTCATGGGCATCATCACCCTGGCTAAAAGGTTAAAACAGCCATATAGTCAAATCCTCAGGGCCATGAGTTATGGATTTTATTTCCGGGCAAAAGATGAATCAGGCAGCATGTACGGTGATGATGTGGAATTTCAGAAATTATTCGCCGAAAATGCGGAACAAATACTGCTTAAACATTGTGGTCTGACAGATAAACATGACAGAAAATTTGTACTGGAATTCAATTGATATTTTCCCTTGTCGAAATACTTCAAACAGGTGATTTTGTTGTTCAGACTTATTACTTCCTTTCACCGGGAAGTTGTGAGATGAAAAATACGGAATTAACTTGCATCCCTGTATTATGTCAACGGATAAATGAGGAGTAAGGCCTGACAGGATACCATTTTAGAATGTATTGATTACAAATGGCGGGAAAAAGATTTCATTGGCGGAGTTTCGTAACCTTCACTTTATTTTTTGCACTGTTTTGGATTTTGGTTTCCGGCACGGTACTGTACATCGCACCACCGGGCCGGGTGGCGCATTGGCAGCAATGGAAAATACTCGGTCTGGATAAAGACCAGTGGCAGGCTCAGCACACCTTGTTTTCTTATCTGTTTTTCGTTAGTGCGCTCTTCCATATTTTCATGTTGAACTGGCGGAATTTATGGTCTTATGTCAAAATTAAAAGCAAGGCCGGATTCAGAAAATTCAGAGAATTCATCCTGGCAATTTTTCTTTTTCTGATTGTGTTTTTCGGGACTTTATATGACGTGCCTCCGTTTGTTTCATTTTTTAACCTGGGAGACGAGATAGGCTTTAGTTGGGAAAACAAGATGAAACGGGCGCCTGTTCCGCATACAGAAAACCTGACGCTACGGGAAATTGCCACCGATTATTTGAATATGGATTCCGATGATGCTGTCGGGTTTCTTGAGCAGAATGGAATTTCTGCAACTCCTGATCAGTCCTTAAAGGAAATTGCGCAATCCAACCGGCGCACGCCTGCTGATATCTATGGACTTTTATCCAATAATTATGAAAAAGGGATGAAGCCGGGGGGTGGCTATGGCAGAATGACCATTCGCGAAATAGCCAAAGAGCTTGGCGTCAGTTCAGAAACCATCATTAAGCATTTGAACCGTAACGATATTCAGGTCGGCGAAAGCGATACGGTCAGACAAATTGCAGCAAAATACAATATGCATCCGGGTGAAGTTGTGCGATTGATCAGGAGCGGACTGGATTGATTCCCGGTTTCAATTATACATCTGAATGGCGCTGAATTCAGAATGATTCCAGCTTAATCCCAAAAAAGATGGTTCTGGGCCTCGCCGGTCCGTACACAAAGTTGGAATCCCGGTACCTTCCGGTATCAAAATCACTTTGGTAGGAATTAAAAATATTTTTCACACCTGTAAAAAAGGAAATATTCTGCTTCACACTTTTAATGGGAAGTTCGTAACTGATCTTAACATTCTGATCAAAGAAATTTTGCGAATTGATCACCTCATCATTGGGCACACCCGGAGCGCCGCCAAAATGAGGCACCAGCATGCTGCCGGTATAGACTGCCGACAAAGAGAATTGCCACCGATCAAGCGGATTGATATCGATTGTATAAAATCCATAACTATCCGGTGTTCGCAAAAAACGGGTGGTGCCTTCCAGCTCGGTTGACCATTGAACGGGGTCGTCATAATTGCTTTTCTGAAATGTGACACCCAGGCTCAGTTCGATATAATTATTAAAGTTGAAACGCCCTTCCGTGGTGATACCTTGAACACGCGACCCGCTGCCATTGCTTTTGAGCAGAATCTTATTTCCTTCTTCATCCGTGCCGGCTTCTTCAAGAATAAAAGCATCATTGAGGCGGGTATTAAAGGCCTCGATCGTAAAGCCGTAGATATATTTTTCGGATGGCCGGTCGTAATTGAAGGAGGCTGAATAACTTCTCGATGTTTCCTCTTTCAAATTTGGGTCGAGCTGAATGATCGCCACGCCACCTCCCGCAAATGCGATGTGCAGATCGGTATCAAAAGCCTGTGGAGCCCTGAAACCTGTAGAGTAGCTGACCCTGAGTTGGGAGAAATCAAATGGCTTGATAAGCAGATTCACCCTTGGATTAAAAACCGGCCTTTCAACAAAATTATGATGATCTAAACGAAAGCCTCCAAGTAAAGTAAAGGCAGAGTTAATTTTCCATTCGTCCTGAATGAAAACACCTAACTGACTTGTAGTTTGGTCAACCAGATAATTGTATAAGGGAATCTCATCATACACATAATCATAAATGTACTCCGCACCTGCCGTGAGGGTATTGGACTTTGTAAGATAATTATATTGGAATCCGGACATAAATGTTTGACCAATCGTATTGCCATAGGCATCCTCCTGATCGATGCCGGTGTAATGCTTTCTTTTGGTGTTTTGGCCGGCGGCATATACACTCAATGAACTGTTGATTTGTGGCAAGGAAGTTTTGTAATTCAAACCCCCCATCAATATGTTATGGGTGCGCTCCTCGGCCTGGTCTGCCTTATGCGCAGGTTCCTCAATTTTATTGCCACCACGCCTGTATTCATAAATGCTGTTGAAATTTGCCCCCAGGACGCCGTATTTTCCGATATTGTAAAAGGTATTGAAGCCAAAATTAATACCGTCGAGTTTTGGTAGTTCGGAGAAACCATCTGCATTCGCATCATATGCCTGCCGGTCGTTTTTAGTGGCTTGCAGGGTAATGCCGGCCTTGTCACCTGCTTTCGAGACTGTAGCACTCAGGTTGCTTTCGAATGACTGTGCGTCAATGATACCTCCGTTAAAGTTCAGATTCATGTAATCCCGGGTTGGTTCTTTGGTAATAACATTCACTACCCCCGCAATGGCATTGCTGCCGTAAATGGATGAGCCGCCCCCGCGTACCACCTCTATCCTTTCAATGATGTTGGTTGGGATTTGCTCAAGTCCATACAGGCCCATCAACGCACTGAATATTGGCCTGCCGTCAATCAGAATTTGCGAATAGGCCCCGCCCATGCCATTCATCCTCAGTTGTGAATAGCCACAGGTCTGGCAATCTGTTTCCATCCTCAAACCTGCCTGAAAATTCAATCCGTCGGCAAGTGAGTTGGCCTGCACGATTTCCAGAGATTTTTTGTTAATCACCCCAACCATTACAGGTGAGTCAGCCCTCCGTGTTTCTGTTCTGGTACCGGTGATCACAATTTCTTCCAGTTGCTCAAATGAGGTTTCCAGCTTGAAATCAAGCTGAAGCTCCTGCCCATTTTGTAACCGTGCCTGCTGTTCAATATTCCTGAATCCCAGTGCAGAAACACTAACAATATGTTGACCGGCCGGAATACCGCTGATTTTATAATTGCCATTTTCATCAGAATAGGTTCCTAAATTGTATCCTTTAAGGCCAATATGTGCATAAGGTACGGAGCCTTCAGAACTGATGATCCTGCCTTTGAGCACAGCCTGGCCGAACGACGGAACCTGGAGAGTAAGGCTGCAAATGATTATTAATAAGAATCGCGGCATTTCTTGTTTTAAATGGAATGGACAAATATATGTATTAGTCGGGCAGAAAAACAAATTTAGACTAATCTAAAAAAAAATTTAAACCAATATAAAAATCAAATTTCAAGTCTCGTTAGAATTTCCGGGGCACCTTTCGTGATGAGCACGGTATGCTCAAATTGTGCAACGTTGCTTTTATTGTGGGTTGTGAGATCCCATCCATTTTCTCCCTGTTCGATGGCCCTGCATGCACCATCAGATACAAAAGGTTCCCAGGCAATGACCATCCCTTCCTGAAGTATCAGTGTTTCTTCCGGGTCATAGAAGTTGAGAATCTCCTGTGGATAAGCGTGCAGGCTTTTTCCTACACCATGGCTGCAAAGGTTCTTGAGAATAGTAAATCCCTGTCCCCGGGCAATTTCTTCCATTCTTTTGGCGACAGCATTTGCAGGCGTTCCGTGTCTGGACATGCTTATTGCCGCATCTGTGGCTTTTTTGGCGCATTCCATCAGCTTATTGGTTTGATGATTGTTTTCTCCAAGCAGAATCGTGTAAGCGATATCACCGAAGTATCCGTTGTGCTCCGCCGAAACATCTATAATGATCCGGTCGCCAGGTTTGAGAGCGCGCTTTCCTGGAATGCCATGTGCAATAATTTCGTTTACACTGATGCAGGTATTTGCCGGAAAGCCCTCAAGCATAGGTGCTGACTTCGCATTTAATTGCATCAGTATTTTACCGGCAATTTTGTCGAGCTGTTGCGGGGTGATACCCGGACGAATGGCATTTGTCATTTCCCACAATACTTTGGCGACAATTTTTCCCGCTTTCCTTAGGCCTTCGATGTCTTCTGCTGTATAATCTGGGATTTCAGTATTTTTCAAAATTGTTAGGATATCTGACTACATAAAAAAGAGGGGGATAAGTTTCCCCTTCTATGAATTTAATTTTATTAAAATTGTTTGCTAATCGGGTGAATTTCTTTTTGGAAGCCTGCCGGATTTTTTCAGCGCTTCATGGATAATCCATTCCAACTGACCGTTGGTACTTCTGAATTCGTCAGCGGCCCACTTCTCCAATGCTTTTTGGATCTCAGGATCCATCCTCAACACAAAGGGTTTCTTTTTTGGCATTACTATTTGCTAAATGAGTCTTGTAACATTTTAATAATATCCAGGGACAATGTCGTTTGACGAAAGTCACTGGTCACTGGTCACTGGTCAATGCTCACTGGTATTACCAACCACGAAGTATTATCATACTAATGATAAGTTGACCGTGGTATTTCGGGTGTCACGCTAAGTCGCAGAGGCGCAAAGTCAATTTTCTTGGCGTCTTTGCGCCTTGGCGAGAAACATGTAATCCGTCAATTTCCAGTTAACATAACACTAATAGCGATGGTGTTTTTCTGTTTTTTCCAATAAAATGGATCTCGATCCGTGATCAGATGACATCGCGATTGGTTTCCAGCCCTGCTGGCATATCTCGTTCAATCTTTTCTCAAAAGCCTTTGACGACTCAAAGGCTTTCTGGTTGAATATTTTATAATCCTCCATAATACTATTGATGAATGGTTCCGGTATTGATGACTGGGTGGGCGTCGCGGTCTCCGCAAAGCACAACCATCAGGTTGCTGACCATCGCCGCTTTGCGTTCTTCATCCAGGTCGATGATGCTTTTCTTCGACAACAGTTCCAATGCACTTTCTACCATGCCCACCGCGCCTTCCACAATTTTGTACCTCGCGGCAACGATGGCCGTAGCCTGTTGTCTGCGCAACATGGCCTGGGCAATTTCAGGTGCGTAAGCCAGGTAGCCAATGCGTGCTTCCATCACATGGATACCGGCCATAGTGAGCCGCTCCTCCAGTTCTTTTTCAAGGGCTACGTTCACCTCGTTTACTCCCGACCTGAGTGTAAGCTCCTTTTGGTGATCATCAAAATTGTCGTATGGGTAAGAACCTGCGAGTTTTCTGACGGCGGCATCGGTTTGTACTTTCACGAATTGCGCATAATCATCTACTTCAAAGGCCGCCCGATACGTTTCCTCCACCCGCCAGACAAGGATGACACTGATCAATATGGGGTTGCCAACCATATCGTTCACTTTAACGCGCTCACTGTCGAAATTTCTGGCCCGCAGTGAAATGGACTTATATCCATAAAATGGGTTGATCCAGAAAAAGCCATTTTCCTTTACAGTGCCTTTGTAGGCGCCGAAAAGCACCATGGCCTTGGAATGGTTGGGATAAACGATAAAAAATCCTTTGAGTATGAGCAGAAAGATAAAAACAATGATCAACGACAATGGATTTTTCATAGCAATCAGCCCGAAAAGCGCGGCTGATAGGAGCAGCAATTCTACAAGCAAGACAGGGTATCCACTTGTTGGTTTTATTAAGGTTTCCTTTTTCATGAGTTTATATTTAAAATGATATTAAATTGATATCATATTGAATAACGTATTGATTCAGTAAAAGGTTCCATCAAATGCAAATCGAAGCTCCAATTTTAATTTTTCTCATAAAAGTTTTGATAAGTCCATAATAGTTTCTACAATTGTAGTGTACTATTACAATAATACACTATAACAGCTCTATGATTACCATCGAAAAACTGGGGTTTGCTTACGATAAAAAGACAATCCTATTCAAAAATCTGTCAATCCGGCTAATGCCGGGAACAATTACCGGGTTGCTTGGAGCGAATGGCGCAGGCAAAACGACTTTACTAAAACTAATTGCCGGGTCTTTGTCTGCTTCGTCAGGGCAATTGGACATTATTGGCTTCAAGCCTTTTGGCAGGCAGGTTAATTTCCTTCAGGATATGTACTTTATTCCGGAGGAGTTTTATCTGCCTGCGGTGCGTATTTCAGGATATCTGAAAGCTTATGCTGGATTTTATCCGAATTTTGATCATCTACTATTTGGGCGCGTACTCGAGGATTTTCATCTGGCGGTATCGGATCGACTACACAAATTATCCCATGGACAGCGCAAGAAGTTTTTGATTGCTTTTGCACTTGCCACAAAATGCAGGCTCCTGATTTTGGACGAGCCAACAAATGGTTTGGATAT
>CAYZWN010000126.1:0-13566 GCA_964482185.1 uncultured Roseivirgaceae bacterium | reverse complement strand
TCCGGAGAGAAGAGAACTACCCTGAGAATGGAAAAGAAGGATAATGAGTATTGCAATCGACATATTACTCGCCATCCTTTTAGTTTATCTGGCAATCAGGTGCATGCTTGCTCCAGGGCTTAGCAAGACTGTATTTACTTTCTTTGCATTTGGATTAACGCTGGCACTGGCCTGGATCCGATTGGAGGCTGTTGATGTAGCCATTGCAGAGGCGGCTATCGCATCCGGTTTTATGGGGGTTTTGCTGCTTGATTCATTGCGTGACTTTTCTCATGGATTATCAAATAATCTGAAAAACCCTGAAACGGCTCAAGATCTTCCTGCCAGGGAGTCTGACAAATTTCTTCTGCTGTCTCGGCTGGCTCCTGGAATTGGATTGGTGATTTTTCTGCTAATTTCCATGGAGGCGGTCTGGAAGACGCCGGAGGGTGGTGGACTGACCGCTGTCAGCGAGGAATTGCTGCCGCAATCGGGGGTTGAACACCCTGTTACGGCAGTCTTATTGAATTTCCGCGCTTATGACACCTGGTTGGAAATAGGGGTTATCCTCATGGGACTTTTGGCCATTTTTGCGTCAGGAGGAGTAAAGAATTACCGTAAGCCCGCCATGACTACAGTAGATCCTTTGCTTAGTCAGGTGATTTTGTTTTTTGTTCCTGTGCTCTTCTTATTTGGCGCTTTTCTGTTATATGTTGGGAAAACCGGACCAGGTGGCGCTTTTCAGGCTGGGGTTTTATGGGGTTCAATTGGGATATTACTTCATCTGGGAGGTTGGCCGATCTTTGCCATGGTACCGCGCAAGTTGAGTCAACTTCTCCTAACGGTGGGCCTTGGATTCTTCACTATATTGGGTTTTCTCTTAATGGCAGCAGGTGGCGCCATGTTTGAATATCCGCCTGATTATGCGGGCATATTGATATTGATCGCAGAAACACTCGCGGCAATAAGCATTGCTGCGGCCCTGACTGCCATCTATGTGTATTTAACAAAATAAATGAGTTATCGAACGTAATTGAACCGATCACCGGAACAAAAAGTATGGAAACATATCAAATTTATAGTGTAAGCTCCGCAGTAATCTTTGTAATTGGCATTGGCGGCGTAATTATGGCGAAGCATTTTTTAAAAAAAATCATTGCTACAATTATCATGGGTGGCGGGGTCTTTCTTTGTTTGGTAAGTTATGCACATCGTGATGCCATCAGTTTTGCGGATCCGGTGCCCCACGCTTTGGTAATCACCGGCATAGTGGTAGCAGTAACCTCCGCGGCTTTCGCTCTTTCTTTGACACGCCGTATTCACCAACTCACCGGCGAAGAAACCTTTCCAAGCGAAAAATGACAGATCTGCCAACATCATCACTCCCGGCAATTTTGGTGGGTTTACCAATGTTGATGGCTACCATCAGCCTCTTTTTAAAGAGCAGAGGTAATGCTGTGGCGGGGCTGGCGGGATGTTTACTCACAGGAGGTTTGGGGATAATCTCTTTTGCCGAAGTGACGCAACGGGGAACCGTTGTCCATATATTGGGTGGCTGGGAACCTCCTTTGGGTATTTTGCTGAGAATGGATTCTCTTGCGGCACTTTTTATCGGGATTACAGCAGTGGTGGGTATTTTGATCAGCCTGTATGCCTGGTGGTATTTTCTTCCCAGGAACGTTTCTGACGGAAGGTTCACGCTATTCTGGTCTTTGTGGCTTTTTCTTTGGGCGGGACTGAATGGACTCTTTCTCTCCAACGACCTGTTTAATATATACGTTACTATAGAGGTCATCACTATCACCGCGGTAGCTCTGGCTGTTCTGTCAGGGAAAACAGTGGCACTTTTTGCCGGATTACGGTATCTTCTGGCCGCAATTACCGGATCAATGGCCTATCTTTTTGGGGTAGCTCTTCTTTACGGAAGTACCGGTACCCTGGATATTGGACTTATGGGCCAGGTTTTGGAACCTGGAGCAACAACAACTTTTTCCCTGATTATCATTACACTCGGTTTAATGATCAAAAAGGCCGCCTTTCCTTTTCACTTCTGGCTTCCCCCGGCACACTCCTCTGCCCTTGCTCCGGTGAGTGCGATCCTTTCGGCTTTGGTTGTTAAGGCTGCCTTTTACGTTATGCTCCGCTTATGGACAGAAGTCTTTGGCATTTCGCTTGGCTTTGCCGCAGGACAACTTATTGGGTTTGCCGGTGCAGTGGCTGTTATTTGGGGCTCCTGGCAAGCGCTTTTACAGACGAACCTGAAGATGCTTGTGGCCTATTCAAGCATTTCTCAAATGGGTTATTTGCTTATGGCTTTCCCGCTGCTAATTCTGGCTCCCGGAGTGGCCTCTGATTCCGCTGATTGGCTTGCGCCGGCATGGACAGGTATGGCCTATCAGGTTATGGCACATGCTTTTGCCAAAGCCTCCCTTTTTCTATCTGCGGGTATTATCGTATTTGCGCTGGGTCATGACCGTATAGAGTCCCTACGGGACCTGGTGGCATGGAAGCCTATGACGGCCATGGCGATCGGCATTGCCGGAGTCAGTTTAATCGGACTTCCTCCGAGTGGAGGTTTTATGGCGAAATGGATGCTATTGAAGGGGATCTTCCTCAGCGGTCAATGGTGGTGGGCGCCGGCAGTACTGCTTGGTAGTTTGCTGACTGCGGGTTATGTATTTATGCTGCTGCGCTTGGCTTTTGCTCCTGCCCGTGAAAAGATAGCTTTCCGACCGGTCCCTCATATTCTGCAGGTCTGCGCCTTGTTGCTGGCTTTGGGTTCCTTTTTGATCGTTTTGCCTTCAGAAAATCTGATCCAGTTTCTGGGAGGCACTGAAGCTTTTGGTTCTGGTATTGAATCGATAATGGAAGGAGGTGATCATGGAATTGAATAGCCTTTTACTTATTTTGATACTTTTCAGCTCCCTTATTCCCGGTATATTGATTTTATTGCTGGACGAGCGACAGGTTTTCCTGCGCAGTTTTTTAAATCTTTTGGGGGCCATTGCAAAAGTTGGCCTGGTTGCATGGGTCTTTGCCGGTTACCATCGCGGTGAAGAATATGTTTTTATCTTCGGTATTGCTCCGGACTTAACCTTTGCTTTACGGGTGGATCATCTGGGACTTCTTTTTGCTGCCCTTTCAGCCGTCCTTTGGCTGGTTACCACGATTTACGCCATTGGATATCTGGAAGGCGGTAAGCATCTAAGGCGTTTTTTTGCTTTTTTCAGCCTCTGTGTAACTGCGAGTACCGGCATCGCGCTGTCAGGAAATGTGGTCACTTTCTTCGTTTTCTATGAATTCCTCACCTTATCAACCTATCCGCTGGTGGTTCACAAGGGGGATGATATTGCTGTGGAAGCCGGCAGAACCTACCTTTGGTATACTATTGGTGGAGGTACGGTGTTGTTTCTGGGCGTCGTAGGTTTATTTGTGGTTGCTGGTCCGGTCTACTTTGGCCAGACAGAAATTATCGCAAGCCTGGTTTCAGAAAATGAGCTGCAATTGACCATTCTTTTTTTCATTATGTTGACAGGCCTGGCGGTAAAAGCTGCCATTTTTCCCTTTCACGGATGGTTACCAATCGCTATGGTTGCACCGGCTCCTGTGAGCGCACTTTTACATGCCGTTGCCGTGGTCAAGGCAGGAGCCTTTGGGATTGTCAGACTGGTCTACGATGTCTATGGCATCGGTACCTCAGAACAATTGAGCCTGCTAACCCCATTGGCGGTTTTTGCTGCTTTTACCATTATTTATGGTTCAGTCAAAGCATTATTTCAGGATGATTTTAAAAAATTACTGGCCTACTCAACGGTCAGTCAACTTTCCTATATCGCCCTTGGGGTGGCTATTACAGGATTCCTAAGCACGACGGGAGCGGTAGTTCATCTTGTACATCAAGGCATCATGAAAATCACCATGTTCTTCGCGGCGGGGAATGTTGCCGAAACCTATGGTTACAAAAAAATCAGTCAGCTCAATGGGATCGGCCGACGCATGCCCCTCACCATGGGGGCATTCACCATAGCCGCATTAGGCATGATAGGCCTGCCTCCTGCGGCAGGATTTGTAAGTAAATGGTATCTTGGCCTTGGCGCCATTGATGCCGGCAGCTACTGGGTAGTTTTGGTGCTGCTCGCAAGCAGTGCTATGAACGCAGCCTATTTTCTGCCCATAGTTTATCGTGCTTGGTTTTGTGAACCAGAACACGAGATAGTTGAGCCTCGATGGTCGGGTCGATTAGAGACCCAGGCTTTATTGTTAATCCCTGTGGTGGTTACCGGACTATTCTCCCTCGCAGCAGGAGTTTTTGCTGCTACGACTAACAGTCCTCTTTCTATCGCCCTTGAATTAGCCGAACGACTTTACCCATATTTGCCATGATCTGGATTCTAGTCATAATTTCGCCTCTGTTGGCCGCCATACTCACCGCCTTCATACCTGCCGGAAGTCGGTATTCCGGGCCTGTTTTTGTTATTGCCTCCCTACCTGCCATTTGGCTTGGACTGGCAGATGTAACAGGGCTGTCAGTGGACTGGCTTATTTTGGGGACGCACTTTTCTCTGGATACAACGCGGCGAATTATCCTCCTGCTTACAGGTATCCTATGGGCCACCTCCGGTCTTTTCGCCGGATCTTACCTAAAGGACGATACCAGACGAAGTGAGTTCTCATTTTATTACGGCGCTGCTATGGCAGGGAATTTTGGGCTTTTGATTTCCGCCGATGCTGCCTCCTTTTACACCTTCTTTGCCTTAATGACTTTTGCATCTTATGGCCTGGTAATCCATAGCCGTACCCCATCTGCCCGTCAGGCGGCCAGGGTTTATCTGGTAATGGCGATCATTGGTGAGTTATTTATAATCAGTGCATTATTTCTTGCCGTACAAAGTGCCGGTAGTATGCTCCTTGCCGATATCCCTCCTGCATTGGCTGAAGCTTCCAATGGCCCGGTCATATTCTTGCTTGGGCTTATCGGCTTCGGCGTAAAGGTGGGAGCAATCCCATTATATTTCTGGCTTCCCCTGGCACATCCGGCAGCTCCCGCTCCAGCCAGTGCGGTGCTTAGTGGTGCCATGATCAAAGCCGGATTGATTGGCTGGATGCATCTCGCTCCAATCGGTTTGGCGGAATGGTCTTTCATCAGCTTGCTTATGGTGTCCCTGGGCTTTACGGCGGCTTTGGGGGCGGTAATTATCGGCCTCGCTCAGGTTGATCCAAAAACCAATCTCGCTTATTCAAGTATTAGTCAAATGGGACTCATGACTGTTTTTCTGGGGATTGGGCTATATGGTGGCTTCCCTGCTGAGTTACTTCTGCCCGCAATTGCCCTGTATGCATTTAATCATGGCACAGCTAAGGCCCTTTTATTTATGGGCACGGCCCTGCCGGCAAAGGTCGGTGGTTCCTGGAGAATACTTATGTGGGCAGGGCTGGGCTTAGGTGTTTTAGCCATAGCCGGGGGGCCGCTAACCGGGGGGCTTTGGACAAAATACTTGCTTAAAACCTTCCTTGGCAAGACAAGCCTGCCTGGTGTTCAGTTTTTTTTACTTTTGCTATCCTTTTCGGCAATAGGGACGACTTTATTACTGAGCCGTTTCTTACACCTTTTGTACCGGATTAAAGCGCCTGCCGAAAATAAGGCACCAGCCTTTATCCTGCCCTGGATTCTTCTCCTGATCGGTGGAGGTTGGTGGACGATGTCACCTGCTCTTTTATCGACAGAATTAATGAGCTACATCATAGGAGAAAAGGGCATAATGGCCTTTTTCTGGAATCCGTTAACGAACTGGAGTGGACTTTGGCCGATCTTAATCACCACAGCGGCACTTGTAATGGCTTTTTCGCTCAAGTTCGCTTTTCTCAACAGGTGGCCAACCGATAAGCCTCTTGTGCCACCTGGCGATTTGCTTTACATAATTCTGCTTGCTGGATATCTGGTTGCGAAATTTCTTCAGAAAGGAATTTCTTCGCTGCAACCCTTCATGCAATCGCAGCACAGCGCCGAGAAAATTTTATATGGAATATTAGATGACAAAAGAACAATACAAATCAGTTCTTATGCAGAAGCTTTGCTCCGGCGATGGGAGATTGTCGGTATCGGCTTTTTTATCTTTTTCCTGACCTTGTTCTACTTTCTCAGATAATTAATACGAAGATGAAAGCTGGCATTAAACGCATATACGTTAGCATCCTGTTTAGAAGCTTCCTATTTCGATTTGCTTTATTCGCGGCAGGCTGGGTAATCTTGTTGGGAGGAGAAATGCCAGGTGAAATTTTGATGGCAGCCCTTTTTTTAATCGCTACCACAATTATTAGTATTTATAGCGTGCGTCCCGGGCAATGGGCTTTACGCCCTTTGGGTGTCCTCAGGTTTTTTATCTATTTTCTCATTATGGCCTTGAGAGGTGGCTGGGATGTAGCCCAAAGGGTCTTTTTTCGAATTGTCCCGACAGATCCTGATTTCATAACCATTAAACATGAGCTTGATCCGCTAAAAACCCTGATCCTTGCCTGGGTCATAAGCCTGCTGCCCGGTACAGCCAGCTGTGTCATCAAGCATAGAACCATTATGGTCCATGTGCTCGATAAAAACCTGCCTTTCAGAAATGAAATCAAGGAACTGCAAACCCGAATCGAGGAAATGTTCGTAAATGGTAACTTTTGAACTTTTTGAAATCACCTCGAACAAGACTAAAAAGTCTCACATGAATATAATATCCATACGTCAACATCCCGAATATAAAGACTTAGCTATCAAATATTTTCAGGAAAAATGGCAGAGTGTATTGCCGGAAATTTACGAAGATTGCATTAACCATAGCATTGATGCGAAAAGTCCTTTACCTCAATGGTATGTATTGGAAAAGGGAGGCGCCATTATCGGCGGTGCAGGACTTATAACCAATGATTTTGTTAGCCGAATGGATTTATACCCCTGGATATGTGCCATATATATTGAAGAGCAGCACAGGGGTAATAATTATGGATCACTTTTATTAGATTATGCAAAAACAGACGCTAAGGAAGCAGATTTTGAATATTTGTATTTATGCACCGGCCATATTGGTTATTACGAAAAATATGGATTTAATTATATAGGACAAGGTTATCATCCCTGGGGGGAGGAATCAAGAATCTATCGATGCAAATTATGATTTTAAAGACCAACGCAATGGGAAATTTGAAAACAACAGACAATCTGCAAGAGCAAATGGCGAGTACACTTTGTACTATAAAAATTCCGGGCCTTACCGTTTTTTTATAGCAGTCAGGAAAGTTTTCAGCTACTTAATCCATCGGAATCAACACAGGGAGGGCTCTCCATTGGTCGTAGGCTAACCAACCAGGATTTCCATCGTTCAGAAATATACCCAACCTTGGGTATTTACAATGGCCTGGGTGCGGGTTAAATTGTGTGTTATTCCATTCTTAAATATATTATTAACAAATAACCAGAAAACCATGTGTACCCACTACCATCCATTTTATTGTATCGTACCGCCGCATATGGTGGAGCGAATCATCGAAAACGGAGAAAAAGATCAGGTAGAGCGCGCGATGCAAACCCTCAATGTCTCCGGGCAAATCCGGGGCCTCAGACAATCCCTGGCTGAGATTGCCAGAAAAGCCGCATCTGCATCGGGTAACAAACAACGATTGGTTTATGACGCCGAAAATAAGGCAACATTGCCCGGGAAATTGGTGCGCAGTGAAGGTCAGGGTCCAACAGGAGATGCTGCAGTGGATGAGGCATATGACGGCGCGGGAGCCACATACGATCTGTATCATGAGATATTCGAGCGCAATTCCATTGATGACAAAGGCATGGAACTGGTATCCGTGGTACATTATCTTCAGGGTTATGACAACGCATTCTGGAACGGCGAGCGAATGGTCTATGGCGATGGAGACGAAGACCTGCCGGTGGCAAGTCGGATTTTTAACCGGTTTACGATTGCCATTGATATCATCGGGCATGAACTCACCCACGGCGTCACCCAGTTTGAGGCAAACCTGGTTTATAAAGATCAGCCCGGAGCGCTGAATGAATCTTTTTCTGATGTGTTTGGGTCTCTGGTAAAACAACGTGTGAATAATCAAACCGCAGACCAGGCCGACTGGCTGATAGGGGAGGGCTTGTTTACAACAAAGGTCAACGGGAAGGCTATCCGCTCCATGAAGGCGCCAGGAACGGCTTATGATGATCCCTTGTTAGGTAAAGATCCGCAGCCCGGCCATATGAATGATTATGTACAAACTACCAAAGACAATGGCGGTGTGCACATCAACTCTGGCATACCAAATAAGGCATTTTTCAATGTTGCCATGTCGCTGGGCGGTTATGCCTGGGAAAAAGCCGGAAAAATATGGTACATTACACTTCGCGATAAACTGAGTGCAAACTCAGATTTCATCACAGCAACAAAAGCAACAATCGAAGTAGCAGAAAACCTCTACGGGCAGGACAGCGTTGAACATAAAGCTGTTATCAAAGGATGGGAAGATGTTGGAATCTCATTAAATTTAGAAACCAATAAAGGTTGTGCAAATGTATTTACAGGTCTTATGGCTGTTGCTGGTATTTAATTGTAGTATGGAGCCAAAAGAATTTTATATCTATTTTGAACGGTCGGGCGGATTTGCCGGTATTGAGCAGTCTATTGAGATCAGCAGTGATACCCTGAGTGCGGAAGATCAGGACTACCTTAGAAAAATGATTGACACTTCCGGCTTCTTCGATTTAAAGGAAGCATCAGAAACAAACCTGCCTGACCAGTTCAATTATGTAATTACCATCAAATCCGGGTCGCTTGAAAAAACGATCCGTACAGGAGACGCGAATATGCCGGATGCATTAAGACCGGTGGTTGATTATATGACAACAATGATGCGGAACAGAAGATAGGGCTTTGCAGGTTTATTGGCTTCCCAGGTATATCAGATAAATGCCCACCAGAATGCCCAAAAGCACGTACCACTTTTCACGCAGGTTTTTATCCTTAAACATCCATGCTCCCACTGCAAAGGAGACAATGACGCTGCTTCTCCGGATTGATGAAATAATTGCGACCAGCGAATCAGTATAAGAAAGTGCATAGAAGTATGCAAAGTCAGCCAGCACCAGCAAGACGCCGATAAGGATAATGGAGTTGCGCCACTGGAAAGGGGTATATTTTTTTCTCTTGGGATACCATAAAAAGGCAACTACCGGCAGATAGAAAACCACCAGATAAACGGAAAACCAAGCCTGCACGGCCAGGCGGTCATATTTTCCAATCAGGAATTTATCATATAAGCTGCTGCCTGCACCAATAAAAGTCGCCAAAACGATCATGAAAATCCATTTATTACGGGTAAAGTGGATGCCCTCTTTCTTTCCGACAAGGGCAAAAACGTAGTAAAAACCCAGCGTGATGATCATTCCGGCCCATTGCATGGAAGTGAACTGCTCACCAAAAATGAGCACCGCCCCAATTAGTGTCCAGACCGGACTTGATGCCCTGATTGGAGTCACAATGGTAATCGGCAGGTTTTTCAGTGCAAAATAGGCCAGTATCCAGGAGGTGCCGACAATGATGGCTTTGAGAAAAAAATAAGCATGTGCCACACCTGTTTGTTGCGGGATGTACCAGCTTTTATCTGTGGCATAGTCTGGGAAAAACGCTGATATGAGAATGAACGGAAGAAAAATGGCCATCCCTGTAATCGTGGCGAAAAACAAGACAGGAAGCACCGCATTTCCATTGAGAGAGTATTTTTTAGCAATGTCATAAATCCCCAGAAAGCATGCAGAGATCAATCCCAGAATGATCCACATAAAAGTTTGATTTTCAACCAGCGGCGAAAATATCAAATGTCAGGTTAAGTTTAAGCGGACTTGACGGATAAATATCTGAATAGTAGAAATGACATTTTTCAGATTCGGAATTGAAAGAAAGGCTTTTATTCCATCATAAAACCAATTCCTGCTTCCACACCACGGATCTCCATCAATCCCCGCAGTCTGCCAATCAGGGGATAACCAGGGGGATATGACTTGTTAAAATCGTCCAGCATCCTGATGCCGTGGTCAGGCCTTACCGGCATTCTGATGCTTTTTTCCCCACTGATTTTGCGCCTTCTCTGCTCTTCAAGTACAATTTTTATTAGGGCAGGGAGGTTGGCATCACCATCGATGTGCCCGCTTTCGTGGAAACTTCCATCATCAGCCACGTAGTTGTTCCTGAGATGCAGGAAGTGAACTTTGTCGATAAAGGAGGTGAGTATTTTTTCCAGATTATTATCTTTTCTGGCCGAGAAGCTGCCGCTGCAAAAGGTAAGTCCATTGGATGGTGATTTGTTCGCATCGAATATCCATTGCAGGTCTTCGATCGTGCTCACAATTCTCGGCAAGCCAAGAAGCGGGAATGGCGGATCATCCGGATGGATGCACATTTTGATACCGTATTTCTCGGCAACCGGAAGCACGTCGTTAAGAAACTGCCCCAGGTGGTTTCTTAGGGCATCCCGGTCTATGTGATCATATTTTTGCAAAAATCCCAGAAATGCATTCATGTAGTCTTTTTCATGTTCACCAACACTTCCGTGAATAAAACCCTGGGTGTAAACAATGATATTGTACGCCAAATCGGAGGCCTGCTGTGCCGACATGTTAGCGAATGTTTCTCCGGCTTTTATTTTGATGTGCTCCGGATAATCTTTTTCAGCGCCTGGTCTTTTCAGAATAAAAATATCGAAGGCGGCAAATGTCGGATAGTCAAAATACATCACTTCGCCACCGGATGAAAGCAAATAATGCAAATCGGTCCGCGCCCAGTCGAGCACGGGCATGAAGTTGTAGCATATGGTATCCAGTCCGCATTTGCCGATATTTTCAAGGGAAATCCTATAATTGCCGATTAGTTGGCTGTAGTCTGAACCATGGGTTTTTATCCCTTCTGCCACGGGCAGACTTTCAACTACGCTCCAGCTAAGCCCGTTGGACTCTATGTAATTTTTTACTTTAAGAATTTCATCGAACTCCCAGACTTCACCTGGTCTGATGTGATGTAGCGACGTAACCACACCTTCCACACCCATTTGTCTCAGGTCAGAAAGTTTTACGGGATCGTTGGGGCCAAACCAGCGCCAGGTTTTTTGCATTGCCATGGTCAGAAACCAATTGAATTACCTCCGTCAACAGGCAGCACAACACCTGTTATGTAGGCCGCCTCATCAGAACAGAGGAAGTAAGCAGCGTTTGCAACGTCTTCCGGCGTTCCCATTTTGCCCATTGGCGTACGACCAATCACTTTTGATTTGCGGGCCGGGTCGGAGTCAAGAGCTTTTGATGACATATCGGTATAGATAAAACCAGGTGCAATGCAATTTACACGGATGCCCAAAGGCGAAAGCTCAACCGCTTTTGCCCTTGTCATACCTTCAATGGCTGATTTAGATGCCGTGTAGGCAATCACGTTTGGAATTCCGTATTGTGAGGACATGGAGCTGATATTCAATATGGCGCCTGATTCATTTGGGATCATCAATTTTGCCACTTCCCTGGTTATGGAAAAAACACTATTCTGATTTGTCAAAATCACATTGTGATAATCTTCATCAGTCACCTCGATGAGTGGTTTTTTCAGGTTGATCCCAGCATTGTTGACTAGTATATCGATTTTGCCATATTCCTGATAAATTTTACTAATCAGCAACGGGATGGCCCGCAAATCAGAAAGATCGCAAACTTCATAGTCTGCATTTGTACCCAGGATATCCAAAGCAGATTTGAGTTTATCCTCAGTCCGGCTAATGATGATGGTCCTGATATTGTTTTGTGTAAATTTCCTGGCGATTGCTAATCCTAATCCAGATCCTCCGCCGGTAACAATGGCTAATTTTTGTTCCATTATGTGTAAAAATAATAACTGATTCTTTCTTTACGCCGGTCGGGCAAATATAAGCATCTTTGCTTCGGTATGCATCCGGTTTTTCAATAATGTCAGGCATAACACTTGAGTCTGACAATCAGGTTCTGGATGGTAAAAGTAGAAAATCCAAATCACAACCATCAAAAAGCAAGTAAATCCCAATGTCCCAAATCTTAAAAACCAAACAGTTATTGGATATTCACATTACTCCCCTCCCCGGAGTGGCTGTGGGTGGGTTCTGGAATTTCCTTGTGATTCGATTTTTGGAATATGACCGTTGATGCTCTTCTAATTTATCCCTTCCCATAGGCGATCAGGTCGTTGATCTGCAAAAATACCAATGCGTGCGGATTCAGGATTTTCAAGGTTAATTTGTGTTTGCCATCCGGGATTTCGTAGCGGAAAAATATTTCATGTGCCCGGGTGGTGAAGTCCAGTGGCAGCAACATTGTTTTAGAAAGTGATCCATCCAGGTAGCATTCCACCTCCAGTTTGTAAGAGGTCAGCAATTCTTTTTCCTCATCATTTTTTGGTTCGTGGTGTTTTGATCCCCCGGTCAGCACCACGCCAATGCCATCAAAATCCACTTCAAATTCCTGCTTGTCATTGGAACTGATTTTCATATTGATGGGTTTTCTGTAATTGAGTCGATACCCTTCAAAATTTTGCTCAAGCGGAGCGATCTCAGCAGGTACTTTTTTAATTTTTACCAGATCACCGGTCACTTCGCCGCCATTCCGTTTTATCATTTCCAGGGCATGTTTGTAGCTGATTTCATAAGCGTCATTAAGAGAGATATTTGTGTATTTAAAATCCATGTCCTCAACCAGTGCCAGACCTTTGCTCCAGTATTCAGGAATATTTTCATATCCGATAACAGTCCCGATGATTGCGCCTGAAGACGCGGGATTACAATCCGAGTCCTGTCCGGCGCGGGTTGAAATTTCCATTGTTTTAGCCAGGTCGCCATTGCCGTAAAGCAGTCCAAGGACGACATAAGCTGCATTGATTTTGGCGTCAATATTAAAATCCCGGTCAACGCCGTCGGGGCACCCAATGTCATGTCCCCACTTGTCTTCGATAAGTTGCCAGTTTTTTTTCCAGTCGTCCGGATGTTCACCATGCCATTTTATGACATCGGCAATGCACTGATAAAATGTACTTTGTAGCGGGATATGACTCAGGGCATTGTTAATAATGCCGGGTATATCTGAATCGATGAATGCATAGCTGTACATGGTGGCCATGAATACACCCCCATAATACCCATCACCGGAGTTCATTATGTGTCCGACTTTATCACATATTTCAAGTGCGCTGTTGGGCATACCCGGGTTCATAATGCCGGCAAAGTCAGCCTCAATCTGAAAATCAATATCATCAGCATGCGGATTGTTGAGCCAGTGGCCTGTTTCGGGAGGCTCCATCCCGTTCAAAAAGTTGTACCTTCCCTGCTGATTGGCATGCCAAAGCGCATATTTGGCTTCTGCAAAAGCTTTTGCATGAGAAGTTGCGGGGGCGTCAATGCCTTCCCTTTCCATAACCTCCACAAAAGTGAGGTCCATGTAAATATCATCATACAAGCCGGGTATGCGGGTCATCCAGTGATACATCATCGTGTCGGACCATACAATCTCAACATTGTCGGGGATAATTTTTTTGTTGTATTTGA
>CAYZWN010000125.1:0-13574 GCA_964482185.1 uncultured Roseivirgaceae bacterium | reverse complement strand
TGGGGTGCAAGTCGATTCCTGATCCGCCCCGGTGGCGCATTAAATGGATAAAGATCAGGATAATTGACATTCTGACTGTTCGAGCCATTTTCATAAACCTCTTTCAGCCGGCCTGCGTATTGGTTCGACTTTTCCTCAATATCCATAATCCACTTTAATTCCCGTCCATAATACGAATTGGTGATGGATTCGGGAGGGAGACCACCTACACTTGTAATCAGGTCATAAAATTGTTCAGGATTCTGAATGGAAATCGCACTAGGAATTCCATTGTTGCGGTGAAATGCCAATGAAACACCATTGCCTATCTCAATCGCCAACGGATCAGGCATCTGGGTATTTGGAAATTCTTCCGGATATCCCGGGAACTCATGATCGAGGTATCGTCCCATCCATCCGGATGACAAATATTGATCATAGTCTCCGCCCATAAACCAGATGTCCCGGCTTCTGAAATGCGAACCATTGACATTGTCGTAGGCTACATTTTGAACAATGTTCAATTTTGCCTGATCATACAACTCCTTCATATGAAACAGATCGGGGTGCAGACCCACCTGATCTTCAACACGCAAAGTACTGTCAAGATGAATGAATCGTCTTTTTCCGTTATCCGGAATGGCCAGATTTGGTCTTAAGTTATAGTATTCCGCGTATTGATCTACCGGTATTACAGTATTCAGGCCATCATTACCACCGTGTAGTTGAATAAGCACCAAAACCCTGTCATTATCGCTAGAAGCGGCCAATCTGTTCAAAGGCGCAGATTGCGCCATCGAATTCAGTGGAATATTATTTAACATAAATGGCGCTCCTGCCACAAATGGTATTTTTGTTAAGAATCCTCTTCTTTTCATGTTTGCCTGGTTAAAATAATTGGTATTCGGGTGACTGCAGCATAGCATTGATCAGGCTTTCAAGATGAAAAGTGACCTGAAAGTCCATTCCACTGATGATCGTCGATACCCAATCCTCCTCTTCAACATCTATAAGTAATGTTGATTTAAAATAATCGAACCGCTCCTGTGTGATCTGCTCAGGAAAAAGGTAGGTCACAAAATAAGTAACGATCGCCTGGGGAGAATTCAGATCAATACCTTCATCGCGGCAATAAGCAAGAATATCCAGCTTATACAGCATATTGTCGTTTCGATCTTTTTGTCCTAACAAAACATCTGAAGAAATCTGATACCTTCTTGCAAGATTATTAACTGTAATCCAGTTTCGGTTATATGCCGGCTCCTGGTAATAAGCCTCAAAACCCGCCACATCATATGGCTCATAAAAATCAAGCCCCTGATTCCCGATCTTTCTTAGCAGGTCGTAAAATGCAGTGTAGAACAGCTCCAAATTGGTGTCCGGGTCCGGAATTTGGATATCAAAGAATCTGAAAGTACCAAGCACCACCTCCATAGGCGACTTGATAATACTTCCCCGCACATCATCCGTTTCTGTTGCATTGTCCATATCAAAGAAGTGTAAACTCCGGAACAATTGCTCCAAAACCGGCCTGATTTCAAAATCATTAGAAATAAATGTTTGTGCAAGTGGGCCGATGATATCGTTTTCAATTTCATCAGTAATGTTGTAATAAATAAAAAACCGATAAAGCCGCCGGCATATATACCTCGCTGTGGCCTCCTGGTCAAAAATCATATTTACAAATTGATCCAGCTCATCAAGGGCTGCCTCCTTGGTTGCGCGGTTGTTAATGACTTCTGCCGGCTGAATTATTGTATTTTGAAATCTTTCACTGAATTGCTTCACGGAAGCATCATGATTGGTCGCGATGTTCCCGGTGCCGCGTAGCACACCCATGGCAACCCCCGTCTCAGTATCTATATTCGAATATGTCCAATCAGTGTTATAACCCGAGAGTACTTTAGATGCTTCTATAATATCATGCTCGGTATATGTGGAATAATCATCGGGCCCAGCCTGATCTCCTTTACCGATGGTAAATAACTCGAAAAACTCCCGCGCGAAATTTTCATTTGGACGACCTACATCATTTAATCTGCCATCCAGGTGCAAAAGCATGGCATTGTCATAACAGATTTTTTTGCTCAGTTCAAGAAAATTACCCAGTGCGTAGTGCTGAAAAAGCTTTAACTGATAATAAATGGCCGTGCCTCTGTTAATACGCGATCCGATAGTCGGGAAGTGGGTATGATAAAACCATACCATTCTTTGGGTTATGGAATTGCCGGACGTTCTCATTAGATTGAGCCACCAGGCAAATGTCATGTTCATCAATTCAGAGGGATCACTGTTGGCATCAGATGGTCCGGGATTTACCCAGCTATCGCCGGTTCTCGAGTCAATTGGCGGAAGCGGAGGCACCTGGATTGTCAATAAAACATCTAAAGCCTGACCGATCGTATAACCGGAAAAGGTATCTATTTCGGAGCGCGCAGGGCCAAATGTTAATCTCCTTAACAAATGCGCTGCGTTTTTCAGCCCAAGAGGTGCGTTTAAATCAATTGGATTTAATGATGACATACCGGCATAGCTTATTAAATAATAAATCGAATCAAATGAAAAATTAAAATTGACGAATAATTTTTCCCTGTGGTGACAAAAGCAGCCGATTATCTTACCTGATTGGATCTAAGCGGTTAATTAACTGAGGCGTGGATTTATTAAAAATAGAGCGTTAGCTGGTGTTTCATACGCAATCTTTTAAAAAATCATGCTTAAATCAGGCGTATAAGTATATAATTATGCATTCATTAATAGCATTTCCTTACATATCTACATATTTATAATGAGAATTGTTACTTAATAAAAACAGATTTGTTAACTTTGCGTTAACATTAAAGTAATATAAAGGTCAAATACATGAAAACAACATATCAAAAACTGAACAAATATGGTATATCATCAATTGTCTTTGGGAGATCCAAAAAGAAAGACTATGTCGTCTTCTGGCTATTAATTGTGATGCTATTCCTTGTGGGAATTATGATCTAAAAGAAAACCAAAAGCACCCTTTTTTAAGGGTGCTGTAATTTTATCTAAAAACTATCGCTTTCGATATAAGCCTGAATCAATTTCTCTTCCCCCTCTTTACCCGGCTCCGCATTACCATGTTCCATGCCCATCACAAATTCGGTGCTGCGCGAATGAATGTGTTTGAACACATTTTTATAATTTATCTCTCCGGTAGTGGGTTCTTTTCTTCCAGGGTTATCCCCTATTTGAAAGTATGCAATTTCCTCCCAGGTCAGGTCGATATTTCTGATCAGATGGCCTTCTGTTTTTTGCAAATGATAAATATCAAACAATATTTTACAAGATGGGCTATTTACCGCTTTGCAAATCATATAAGTCTGATCGGATTTTTGAAGATAAAGATCGGGGGAATCTGATAGGGGCTCCAGCACCATCACAAGACCATGAGGTTCTAATATCTCAGCGCCTCTTCGCAGTGCTTCGATCACATTAGCATCCTGAATTCCAATAGGAAGGTCTCTGTGATAAGCTCCGGGCACCACGGTCATCCATTTGGCGTTGACTCTTTTGGCTACCTCAACTGCGCGTTGGCAGCCATCCAGAAATATGTCCATATTTTCTTGCTTACCAGCTGCCAGTGTGTTTGCCATATTGCCTCCTTTATCCACCACAAATACGCCCATCGTCATGTTTCGTTTTGCCAGGGCCTCTCCTATCATGGTTTGCGTAGCGACATCTCTTCTCATCATGCCATTATCTTCAAAGGCCATGAATCCCCTGTCAGCCATGAAATTGATCTGATCGATCAGATCTTCGCCGGCACTGTTTTTAAACATGCCGAAATGCGGGGCATATTTGAGTTTGAATGTGTGAGATTGTTTCTTTTTCGATCCTTTTGCCATAACTGTTCCGGATGTTACGGCAGAGGCACCGGAAACAATAATACTGCTCTTAATAAAATTTCTTCTTTTCATTGCTCTGACTTTAAAAAATTAATAATGGGTATTTATCAACAAAAAGCCCGATACTGAACCATTTCATCATTCAGCACCGGGCTTGTCTATTTTCAATGTGTTTTTAAAAGACCAAAGTTTGGCCCGGCATAGCTATTGGATAAAAACCATCCGCATTAGGCACTATGGGTGGTGTATCACTCCATGAGTTGACAGCCGGCATCAATTGTACATTTGAAGCCAGGGCATCTTCCATTTTCACCTCAAGGCCTGAATATGTTGCATACCTTCCTAAAATGGAAGTCATGGTTGACATGGCCCCAAAATGAAGGTCATTGATAACCTCACCTTTTCTGATTGCCGCAAAAAGCTCATCATGCTCAACCTGATAAGGATCCGGATCATCTTTACCTCTATGCCGATAAATGTCCCCTCCTTTGCGATCAGTTATAATGCCACGTCCGCTGGCATCCAGTTCAACCTTTCCTTCAGTTCCAATCAATGTTTCGGAAACGCGATTCCAACAGCCTTTAATGTGGCGGCATTGGCTATTTAGCACTGATCCATCGGCATAGGTAAATTCAACATAGTGATGATCGTAAATTTCTCCATGTTCTTTGCCGTTTCGAACCTGCCGTCCGCCCATACCTTGAGCAGAAACCGGATATGCTCCTTTTGCCCAGTTGAATACATCAATGTTGTGTATGTGCTGCTCTACAATGTGATCACCACAAAGCCAGTTGAAATAGTACCAGTTGCGCATCTGGTATTCCATTTCTGTATATTCAGGTTTTCTCTCACGAACCCATACTCCGCCTCCGTTCCAATACACCTGACCGCTCATCAATTCGCCTATTGCACCATCGTGTACGCGTTTTATTACCTCACGGTAATTAGTTTGATAATGGCGCTGCAGGCCGACAACAATATTCAGTTTCTTGGATTCTGAAACCTTTATCAGGTCGAGACATTTTCTGACACCTGCGGCATCAGTTCCAAGTGGTTTCTCACAAAAAACGTGTTTTCCCTGATTTATACATTCTTCAAGATGATAGGGTCTGAAGCCCGGAGGTGCAGCAAGCAATACGACATCCGCCATCTTGATAGCCTCTTTGTATGAATCAAAACCAACAAATTTTGTCTTTTCGGTCACCTTCACATTTTTCTTCTGAGCATCGGAAAGATACTCAGTCTTCATAATACTGTTATAGCTGTCATCTAGCCTGTCCTTGAATGCATCGGCCATTGCAACCAATTCGAGATCTGGATCAGCTTTCAAAGCCTGCACAGCTGCTCCGGTTCCGCGGCCTCCGCAACCTACTACGGCAACTTTTAGCTTTTTTGCTTGCGGATTTACATAGGCACTTGCTCCAACCGGCAAACCGGCCATCATTACACCACCAGTGACCATTGCCGTACCTTTCATGAAGTTACGTCGGTCGATTTGTTTGTTTTTCATTTTTGGGTTCCTCCCTATTTTAATTTAACATTGGTTTAATTTTTGTCTAATTTACTCATCAAGAGCCATTGAAAAAAATTCTTCTATTTCTTCTTTACTCATTTCTTTTGCCGGTCTTACAACTCTAAAACCAAGAAAAGGTGCATCGGTGTTCCACCAAAAACTTTTTGGTATCTGTGGATCTCTTTTCTGCCAATCTTTCGTAGATCTTACTCTGGAAGCAGATCGCAATGCATCAGGATCGTCATCCCAGCTTCCTCCGCGCACAGACCTTGGATATAAATCATCAGGAATTCTCCATGGATTTTTTGCTCCATTCGACAGACTGGCGTAAAAGGCCTCCTGGTATTGATCCATAGTCCATTCGGCTACATTACCATGCATGTCATATAATCCCCATGGATTGGGCTTCTTTTGGGCAACCTCATGGTAGCTGTCATTACTGTTATCCCAATACCAGCCGTAGTCTTTCAGATCATCTACATTATCGCCAAAGGAATAGGCCGTATTTGTTCCTGCTTTGCATGCATATTCCCACTCTGCTTCAGTTGGAAGCCGGTAAAAACGACCCGTAACCTGAGAAAGCCACTTGCAAAAAGCAAGCGCTGAATATTGCGTCATAGAGATTGCCGGGAAATTTCGCTTGCCCATGCCAAAACTAGGGTCGAGGTAAGGTGTGCTGGGCCGCATGATCGCATCTGCCACAATTTTAACCTCTTCCGAGTCATAATCAACTATTGCACTTTTGTCTTTATCGATAAACAGTTCGAAAAGATCCCATGTCAACTCCGTTTCCATCATATAGAAAGCTTCGAGCTCGACTTCTTTTTGTGGGCCCTCATCAGGCTTTCTATCCTGCTGATCTTCCGGGCTGCCAATCATAAAAGTGCCGGCGGGAATGGGCACCATATTAAAGGATACCTCCGCCCCACTTATGGTTTCTGTGTAATTCTGCAACTCATCTGATTTGGCATCATTGGATTGTGGTTCATTCTGCTTTAAAATAAAAGAGCCAAAAATGATTGTTCCGATTAAGGCAATCAACAACCCATATTTTTTTACTGATTTCATGTCTATTTATTTACAACCAGGTTAAATTTTATTTCCACCTCTTCTCCTGTAACAATCTGCCCGAACATTGCGGATGGTGGCACCATTTCATATTCTTTCATATTGAGCTTGTACGCGCCGGAAAAGCTTATTCGCTGTTCTGACATAAGCTTACCCTCAACCGGAAATTCGACATTTTTCGTAACTCCGGCAATGGTTAGCTGCCCTTTTGCATTGATCGAGAAGGACTCTCCGCTTACTGAAGTTACCTCATTATTTTCAAGCTTAAAGATGATTTCAGGGTGCTGCTCAGATTTCAAAGCTTCATAAGTTTTTTTATCCATCGTAGCACCACGAGGGCTTACAATGCTTTTTACGGGAACCTGAATGCTGACAGTTTTAATCTCATCTCCCTTCTTTATTTTGCCGTTCTTTGCAAATTTCTCATCTACTTCAACAAATCCGTTTACCTGAGTGACCGTGCTGGTCCAATCGTGTAATGTAGAGGTGCCTGTGATGGTCATTTTTGTTGAATCGGTGATGGAATAATTAATAGACTGCCCATAGATATGCGAACAGAATGTGATCAATATCCCTAATAATAAATAAAACTTCGTCTTTTTCATTTTGTGAATTTTACATGTTAAAAAGTCTGCTATTGAATCAGGCTGTTTCGAACCGACCTTACCTCCTCGGGAGTAACCGGCTCAGCGTTGTTTCCGAAGTTTGACCTCACATAGGTTAAGACCTCAGAAATCTCTTTATCCCCTAAAAAGTCCAGTTTGGTCATAATGTTATTATACATTTGGCCTTTCACTTCTATCGGGCCTTCCTGCCCAAGCAAAATTATTTTTATCAACGCTTCTTTATCTCCCAACACATATTCTGTTTGGGTTAGTGGTGGATAAAGAGATGGAACGCCCTCTCCGTTTTCCATATGACACGATAAACAAAACTGAATATATAATATTCTACCTGGTTCAGCCTTTGGCTTTTCTGCCTGTGCCTGATTTTTCCCTGCGCTTTTCGCAGATGTATTATTTCCTCTTTCCGAGCCGCAAGAAGCAATAAATATACCAAAGATAATTAACCACAAAAACCTCTTAAACATAATTCTGTATTTAGTTCAAAATAAAATATTTCTCCTCTTATAGTTTTTTAATTCTTTCAGCGCAAACTGAACACCCGCACCGATTTTTGTTTCCCCTTTAAATTCACTTCACCAATTTCCTCAACCACATAATCCATGGACTGATTCAGATTTCGAAAAACAAATTCAGTAACCAACAGGTCTTTATTGAACTCTGAGCAAGCGCTTCGCAATCTGGCTGCGGTATTCACCACGTCACCATGATAGGCAATTTCTCTTTTTAAATCGCCAATTTCCGCAACAGTCACAACGCCTGCATTAATGCCTGCCTTAAACTCCGGAATCAGTCCAAATTTATTCTGGTAGAATTGTGCTCTTTTTTCCAGCCTCTTTTTAAAAGCAAAAAATAACTGAATTGGTTTGTAAAACTCCGTATCAAAATCCTTAATTCTCCAGGTCAATACCGCCTCATCACCGACATACTGGTAAATTTCTGCAGATGATTTAAGAATCAGCTTATTCATATCAAGAAAGCACTGTTGCAGCAATTTGCTATAAATAATATGGCCGAGTCGCTCCGCAATAGACGTCGAATTTTTAAGGTCTAAAAACATAAAAATCCTATTCTCGGTCATTGGTTTGTTGTACCTGCCCAAAAAAATCAACCACATCTGCCCGGGGCCAAATTTTCTATTCATCAGTGATATGAAATTGATGAGCATAGTGGAAAGAACAAAGAAAACCATAGCGCCCACAAAAAAATGCCAGGGTGCCGCACTGCGCTTGATAAATTCCAGGTATTCAGCATTATTAAGCGACAAAATGCCTGTGCCAAGAATTATTCCTGACATCAAAAGAGATATCATTACCACAGAAATGATATATAATAGCGTCTTCAGAAAAATCGTCTTGCCGTATGACCAGGTGTGAATCGCGGTATAATCCACCGCGAGGTTTACCCCAAATGTTGCAGTGCCGAAAAGAAGCCCGAATAAGGCTGCTTCGATATACTGAAAATCAGAAATCATGTAAGCCAGCAATGGTGTAGATCTGACCGTATCAATTGCCTCGATATACTCCAGCAGAATCTTCACGTTCGAGAGATAGATCAACGTATAGAGTTCTGTGACGGCAGTCCAAAAAAGCACATGAAAAAGCCACTCGTAAAAAAATCTTTTCTTCATCTGGTTATCCGATGCTGAATGCCCCGCAAATATACTTTTCAAGTTCTGTTTATGCACATCAAAAGGCTACTATTATGAAGACCATGAATGCGTTTGGATCGCAGGTAATGCTTCCAAATGATTATTTATTGCGTTAAATTGCGCGAAAATTCAAGAAGTGAGAGATAAACATCAGATTGACAAGCTTTTTAAAAATTGGTGTGACGAAGAGATCGAAGACATCATCACCATACCTCAGTCGGGTTCGTACAGGGAATACTACAGATTGATAAGTAATAGCAATACAGCCATTGCTGTTTACAATGAAGATTTAAAAGAGAACATGGCATTTCTGACTTTTACCAAACATTTTCATAGCCTGGGATTGCCTGTACCAGAGGTGCTTTCTGAAGATGAGCATGGAAAATTATACCTTTTATCAGACCTCGGCGATGAATCGCTCTTTGATTTTCTCAACAAAAAAAGGTCTCAGGCCGGAATGTTTCCGGGCTCAGCCATCGAAGCATATAAATCGGCGCTGGATTATCTGCCAAAATTCCAGATCACAGCTTCTCGCCATCTCGATTACAGCGTCTGCTATCCGCGTGCGGCTTTCGACAAGCAATCCATGATGTGGGACCTGAGTTATTTTAAATACTACTTCTTAAAACTGGCCAAAATACCATTCGACGAGCAGTTGCTGGAAGATGAGTTCAATAAGTTCACCAGTTTCCTACTGCAGGAAGACTCAGATTATTTCCTTTACAGGGATTTTCAATCCAAAAACATCATGATGGTTGACGGGAACCCCTATTTTATTGATTACCAGGGAGGGAGAAAAGGTGCCTTGCAGTATGATATAGCTTCTATTCTCTATGATTCCAAGGCAAATATCCCGGCTGACATCAAGGATATGCTTTTAGACTACTACCTTGATGTGCTGGCTAAGTATTTAAAATATAACAGAAAGGAATGGCTTGAATATTACAGAGGATTTGTTCTCGTGCGACTGATGCAAGCCATGGGTGCTTATGGCTTCAGGGGTTTTTATGAACGTAGAACCCAATTTCTGAAAAGTATTCCCTACGCCGTCAAGCAACTTGAAAATATTCTGAAACATAACTTATTTCCGGAGGAATTTCCATATCTCAGAAAGGTGCTCGAAACGCTTACCCAGTCTGATCAACTTCTAAAATACCGCAGGGAATTCAACACCATTGTCCCTCTAAAAATCGAAATAGTCAGTTTTTCGTATCACAAAGGACTACCCCATGACGAGTATGGCCATGGAGGAGGATTCATTTTCGATTGCAGGGGCATTCACAATCCGGGACGTTACGAACGTTTTTCTGATAAAACCGGACTGGACAACGAAGTGAGGGAATTCCTGAAAAATGGCAAGGAAGCTGATGAGTTTCTCCAGAATGCCATGCTGGTTGTTGAACAGTCTATTGATAAATACCTCAACAGGGAATTCAGAAATCTTCAAATAGCATTTGGATGCACCGGCGGGCAACACCGATCGGTGTACTGCGCTGAAGCCATGGCTGAAAATCTGAAAGAGAAATATAGTGAAAAGATTGTCATCACACTCATTCACCGCGAACAACACCTATACAGCCAAAGAGTTGAATCAGAAAAAAATAAGAATAGGTAAATAATCCATGCCAATCGAAATAATTGGCC
The DNA here is from genome assembly GCA_964482185.1 of uncultured Roseivirgaceae bacterium. GTDB lineage: Bacteria > Bacteroidota > Bacteroidia > Cytophagales > Cyclobacteriaceae > JAAUQL01. The sequence goes on along the minus strand of CAYZWN010000125.1, from coordinate 3,218 downwards.
ATTTTAACATTTTCGCATAACTGACTAATCAATGAAAGCAATGATATTCGCTGCGGGCCTGGGAACGCGACTCAGACCAATTACCAACGATATTCCCAAGGCGCTTGCACCACTACATGGTATACCAATGCTCGAGATCATCATAAGAAGATTAAAGAGCTCCGGCTTCAGAAATATAATTGTCAATGTGCACCATCATGCCGAAAAGATCATTGAATTCCTCGAACATAAGAAGTTTTTTGGTATCAATATCCGGATTTCGGATGAACGTGAATTACTGCTTGATACGGGAGGCGGCCTGAAGCAGGCAGCCTGGTTTTTTGATGACAATCAACCATTTTTAGTACACAATGTCGATACCCTAACTGATGTTGATTTGTCAGACTTTTATGATTTTCATCTTAAAAATAAGGCGCTTGCCACTGTATTGGTCAGGCATCGGCCCGGGAGCAGGTTTTTTCTGTTTGATAAAGAACGCAGACTGAGTGGGTGGGAAAATCTAAATACAGGAGAAAAAATAATTGCCCGAAATGAAGGCATGCCACCGGAGCAAATTGCATTCTCATGCTTACATGTCATCGATCCTTCAATTTTTAATCTGATCCATGAAAATGGGGCATTCTCCATCATTGATGTCTATCTGAGGCTTGCGAAAGCGCATCGGATTATGGGCTACGTCGATGACAAGTCTTACTGGATTGATATCGGAACACCTGAGAAACTCGAGCGGGCGGAGAACGAATTGGATCTGGAGCGATTTATGTCCGGGGTTTAACCTGCACATACAATCTAATTATAATCGCTATTGATTCATTATTAGTCAATCAAATACCCAGTCACAAAACCTTCGCTTTTTGTGATGAATGGTCCTGGTTAATCTTCTGAAAACTCCTTTAGCATTTTCCTGTACTTCGAAAACACGTTTGCTCTTGATACAAATCCCACGTATTTCCCATTGTCAAGCACAACAATGTTGAAATTTGGTGTCTTCTGAAACATATCCACAATGTCTTCCATACTGTTATTTAATGTAGCTGAAGATATAGGTGCCTGCATCAACTCAGAAACCATCACTGATTCATACAACTCCGGCTTGAAAATAACATCCCGAATGTCATTCAGGTGTACCACGCCATAAAAAATCCCTTCATCATCTACTACAGGAAATACATTCCGTTTTGAAGAAGTAATTACTTTAACCAGTTCACCGAGATTGGCATCCTTATGTACGGTTTTAAATTTGGTTTCAAGCAGATCCTTTACATTCATCAGGGAGATAACCATCTTATCTTTGTCGTGCGTAAACAACTCTCCTCTTCTTGCTAATTGCCTGGTATATACCGATGTTTTTGTAAATGCATTCACTGTGGTGTACGAAATAATGGCCACAATCATCAGCGGAACAAACAACTGATAACCGCCTGTAAGCTCGGCGATGAGGAATATTGCTGTCAGGGGTGCATGGAGTACGCCGGCAATCATGCCACCCATACCAACAAGAGCAAAGTTGGAACTGGCAATCGTTGTATTGCCCAAATACCTTAATATCAGCGCAAGTAACAGTCCGGCATTTGCACCAATGAAAAGCGTTGGGGCAAAGATGCCTCCAATTCCGCCTGCACCAAAAGTGGCCGAAGTAGCGAATCCTTTGAAAAAAATTACAGCAATACACATCAGCATGACGGCGATTGTTTGATCATGGTATTGATAGAAAATACTGTTTTTAAATAATTCTGTATAATCACCGCGTAAACTGGAACTCACCACCTCATAGCCCTCGCCATACAGTGATGGAAAAAAGAACAATAAAATCCCAAGTACAAGGCTTCCGGTCAGAAGCTTCATATACCATGATTTGATCTTATCAAATGTATCTTCAACAAAGGTGTATATCTGCTTAAAGCCAAGCGAAAAAAAACCAGTCAATACACCAAGAATAATGTAGAACGGAATATTCTTCATATTAAACTGCTCAATTACCTGAAAATCATATATGGTGAACTGGCCCATAAAGAAGTATGACACGAGGGTAGCCGTTACAGAAGCAATAAGCAAGGGTAGCAGTGCCGCCATGGTCAGATCGAGCATCAGCACTTCAACGGCAAAAATGATGGCCGCGATGGGCGATTTGAATATCGCCGACATCGCCGCTGCCGAAGCACAGCCCAAGAGTAAGGTAATCCGCCTGTAATCAAGGTTCAGCCAGCGCCCAAGATTGGATCCAATCGCAGCACCTGTGGAAACGGTCGGCCCCTCCAATCCAACTGATCCGCCAAAGCCAACTGTGATGGAGCTTGTAATGACAGAGGCAAACATTTGATAAGCTTTGATGATACTGCTGTTTTTTGAAATAGCATACAGCACGTTTGGTATCCCATGGCCCACGGGTTTACGCAGCACAAACCGATTGAAAATTACCACAATAAAAAGTCCGATAGCGGGATATAGAAAATACAGGTAGTTTTGGAGGTTATTAGCATTGCCTTCGATAAGTAAATTATGGATAAAACCCACACTACGCTTTATAATAACCGCACCAAGCCCGGCAAGAAGCCCGACAACGATGCTCAGTATCATCACGAACCTGCCATCGCTGATATGATCGCGGCGCCAAACAAGAAAACGTACCAACAAATTTGAATTTTTCATCTATGACTTCGGGGGTGCAGACAATGCCCGGAAAATATTGGCACCCTTATCCGCTGCAAATGTAGGAACTACCGCCTTAAGTACCAGTTTGAAATCACTTTCTCTACTGGTTTTTTTGTAGCGAATAATCAGAATTATGGTAGTCAAACAAAAGGGAGGTTCAGGGTACCATTTCCATAAAAACCCGCTGACAATCCATGCCTCCATCCAGAACGACTCGAAAAGAGCGAGGTAAGCGGATTACTGAGTTTAAAAATCAGGTGTGCCATCAAATCTTCTGCGATGGAATAAGTACAAATGTCTCCAGGCTGCCCGATCAATGCTGCGATATCCAAACCAGGTCAATGCAAAAGGCATCACGGCAATCCAATCCGCATTGATCGCTGTTGCATGTCCAAATGGGTTTTGAACGAATGCCCGGGCTGGCGCAACAAAACTGACGCCATTCATAAATGAGAAATGATGAAGAATTTTCATAATCTGTATCTTTATCTTCGAGACCGCCAACGGCGATCGTTAATAATACAACTATGAAAACAAGCACCAAAAAACGGAAAACAAATTGGCGT
>CAYZWN010000124.1:12399-13701 GCA_964482185.1 uncultured Roseivirgaceae bacterium | reverse complement strand
ATCCAGGGCCGGAAATGCCTCCTGCCGATCCGGAAAGAGCGCTTATTCTGGGAGAGTTCGGCGGTCTTGGACTACCATTGGAAGGACATCTCTGGCAGGCCGATAAAAACTGGGGATACATCAATATTACCAGTCAAAAAGCACTATCAGACGAATATCTGCTGCTGATTGAAAAATTAAAGCCATTAATTAAAGAAGGCCTTGCCGGGGCCATCTACACACAAACCACCGATGTAGAAGGTGAAGTAAACGGCGTCATGACATATGACAGAAAGGTTCTCAAGCTAAAGAAAAAAAAGGCACAAAAAGCACACAAAAGCTTGTATCAGCACTTTAATGATACTACGCAATAAATTCAGCGCGCTCTGTTAAATTGTACAAAACTAATAAGAATAAAGCAACCGGCCGGAAATTCTATTTTGCGGCCTTTTCATCCTTGCCTGTATCCACGACCTTTTTCTTTTTTTTTGGCCTGTTTACGCCATGGGTTCCTTTAGCAATCTTCCCTCTTTTGGTTTTTTTATCTCCTTTTCCCATAAGAATTTAGTTTGTTATCAGACATTGCTAAATTAAAATACACAAGATAATTTGTCAACTCCCGTGGCTGAAAAGCATTGCAAAAAGGCACTATATTTCATCTAATGTATAATTTAAAGAAATGTTGATTTGATTATAAACAAAGAAACCCGGCCTTTGAAGAAAGTTCATCTTACGCGGTGGAAGTAATATGAAACACCATAATCAAACCGCACAGGAATCGGGTAAATACATCCTTCTAAATTTCATAATAATCCCATAACCACATTTTACCAGCAAATTGCTTCATTTACAAAAGAAAATGATCCAAGACTTTAAAAGCCATGCACAACCAAAACGAAGAAAAACCCATCAGATTTGGGCTATGCGATGAACCTGATTTTTGCGATACATTCGATCAGGATGATATTATTTTTAATGATTCGGATGATTATGATCTCGATCTGAGCGATGTCTCAGATGAAAAAACTGTGATGGACTAATTCGTATTGTTTCAAAACCGAATCATTAATGGCGTATCACGCACGATTGTTAAGCGAATTACAAAATAGGAAAAGACCGGCCCCTCGCTCGACAGGATTCTCTAAAAAATGTTTTTTTGCGGCTCTGCGTCTTTGCGAGATATAATAAAAAGAAGCGCCAGTGCTCACAGCGCTTCATTCTATAAAATGTAAACGATATTTATAAACCAATCCGTTCGAGTGGCCTTATAAAATCTTAAAGTGAAATCCCTTTTGCGGCCTTGCAATTATTCCATAACTTTGC
>CAYZWN010000124.1:0-12389 GCA_964482185.1 uncultured Roseivirgaceae bacterium | reverse complement strand
CCCAGGTCTGGAAGGAAGCAAGGGTAGGCAGTTGTAGCGGTGCGATATACGATTTGCCTTTTTATTTCCTTCCATACCAAATATTTCGTTATTTTGCCTGTTCAAGCTTTGTTACTCCATTTGATGCGCATATGTATATAATCAAAGTAAAGGGCAGGATGAAAATTCCCAATTACATTCAGATCAGGGATGACGACTTTACATTGATCGGTTACTTCAGTTACAAAGAAGGCAGACCGTTCAGAAACCTCGAAAAGTTCGGATTGGAAGGCAAGGAGGATGCGCTTGAACAACTGATTGGCGATCTGCCTTTCGGAAAACTTCAAAAGTTGGAACTTTAATAATATGTCATTTTCCCAGGAACCCATTCTCAAAATCACAAACGCCGGTATCTTTCAGGAGCAGCAGATTATTTTAAGTGAAATAAACCTCGAACTTGAAAAAGGCGAACTGGCATTCATCATAGGGCAGACCGGTAGCGGAAAATCCTCGCTATTGAAAACACTGTATGCCGATTTGCCATTGCAGCTCGGAGAAATCAATATAGCCGGCTTCGATTTACACAAAATAAAATCAAATGAAATCCCACTGCTAAGGCGCAAGCTGGGCATTATTTTCCAGGACTTTCAATTATTAGATGATCGCTCAGTTGGTGAAAATCTCCTTTTTGTCATGAAAGCGACGGGTTGGAAGGATCGCACAAAAATGAAAAAGCGCATCACCGAAGTACTGATCCGGGTTGGTCTGAGTTCGGTTGAAAATAAATTGCCCCATCAACTCTCAGGTGGAGAACAGCAGCGGGTTGTCATCGCACGGGCACTGCTCAACGAACCACTTCTGCTGATTGCCGATGAACCGACCGGCAACCTCGACCCTGATGTTTCCGATGGGATTTTTAAGCTTTTTCTGGAGATAAACCGCGAGGGAACTGCAATTCTGATGGCCACACACAATCACAATCTGATTGGTAATTACCAGCCCGCCCGTGTACTCAAATGCGAAAACGGGAAACTGCTTGATTCCAGGATCGAAAATTTCGCATATACTACTTCCTGGGAATAAGAACAATCAGTTAGACTTCATTATAATATTACCGTACTTATTGGAAACCCTGATCAATGAGGTTGCATTGCCACTGCCTAAGTATCCGGTATATGAACTGGATGTGTGATCTTTTATAACCTTACTGAAATTGATGCCCGTTCCATCGGCTCTGAGGTTGCCGAATTGCAAATTAAACTCAAGCTGAGCGGTGGCGCCTTTTTCAAGATTGATGTTCACTGAGACAAATTGGCCGTCAATCTCTATCTTTTTAAATTTACTTGAGACGTTTTTCAGATTGATGCCATCACCGTGTTTGCTTGTCAATTGAATGTATTCGTCAAGATTACCAATGTTCAACCCTGAAAACTGAAGATCACCCTTCAGACTTTTCACTGAAGAAAAATCCATTTTCCCATATCTTCCATCAATATTCAGCATGCCGGCCCGATCGATACTCAGCTCAGAAAACTGACTGCTGATTTCGATGTCACCCGCCTCTCTGATGTTCATTTTTGAATACTTCAAATCAAGCAATCCCGATTGCAGGGTTTCTATTTCGCACCTTGAAGATGCAAACTCAACCCTGATGTTTGCCTTGTTCAAATCTTCTGCCATCAGCTGGCCATATTTTAAAGTAAGCTCCAATGATCCCGAATAGCTACCCAAATAGACGTTCCCGAAACTATTACTGAGTTTCATGGGGTTTGTAATGGGCATGCTTACTTCGTATTGGATACTAAATTCCGAATTTCCACTCATCCGGTCAATTTCCGTAATCACAGAAAGATATCCCGAAGCAATGCGATCAGTAATATTGATTTGTATGGCGTCCAGAATTTTCTGGTTTTTTGTTGTCGAGCTTCCCCTGGCCTCTATGGTGACGCGAAGTTCAACAACATTTTTATCCCACCTGTTAATAATGATGTTTCCGAATTTGTTATCTAACTCAATGCGCGTTTCATTTCCGATTTTAAAACTTTTGGAGATGCTCTTTTTCAGGTCCTCTCCAAAAACCGGAGAAATGATCAGAAAGAGCGAGAACGCAACAAACAGGTTTTTATAATTAAATTGACATTTCATTTCCGTTCAATTTATTTTTTGACTTTTCTCTGATGATTTGAATAATCTGCAGTTGGCGGTTGAGTATTTCGATTCTCAACTGCAAATTCAGAATCATGGCATCGGCAACTTCCTCCTGGTTGCCATATCCAAGATTATCCTTTAATGCCAGGTAAGCCGAATCGAGCATAGCGATCTCATTGCCAAATCCGGTTTCTATAGCAAGGGCTCCGGTAAGCAATTCCACTTCCCTGCTTTTATCCGCAATTTGCATTACAAAAAATGATTCCGCTTCTTTTAGTTCCCTGGTCATGGATATCGGCTGCTCCTGCACCGGCTTTTCAACATACTTATCGAACACAAGCCATGAAGTGACAGCGAGCAGTAATACCGCTGCCGCTCTCCAGATTACAAAAGAGCGGTTAAGTTTCCTGACTTTTTGCTTTCCGCTCATTTCGTTTGCAATATCGATCCAAAGATCAGGTCTTGGTTCTGCGGCATCCATCTCCGCCCGGTGCTTTTTTACAAATTTTTCAATCCGGTCACGCATTATATACCTCCTTTTTTAAAATTTCTTTCAATTTCTTTTTGGCCCTGTTGTACTGTGATTTGGAAGTTGACGCTGATATATTCAGAATTTCCCCTATTTCCTTATGGTCGTACCCTTCGAGCAGATACAGCGAAAAAACAACGCGGAATCCATTCGGTAGCTTTTGAATGGCGCTCCTGATACTTTGAACCCTTAGCACCAGATCCTCATCATCTGAATGATCGTGATCTGCAACATCAGCCTGACCATCCATTGCCACAATTTCCAACTGGCTTTTTCGAAGATAACCTATGGCCTTGTTTACCACTATCCTTTTAAGCCAGGCTCCGAATGACGCTCTGCCCTGAAAGCTTTCTATATTTTGAAATGCGCTGATAAAAGCTTCCTGCAGCACATCTTCGGCCATTTCCTGCTCTCCGACTATGCGGTAGCAGATATTGAACATGGCTTTTGAGTAAAGTTTGTAAATTTCAAAATAGGCTTTCTGGTCGCCCTTTTGGCACCGTTCGATAATATCCGCATGCTTATTTTGATATGTGATCTCCAACTTTGCGATTACTCTGTGCTAAAGATGATACAAAGATGCATAGGTTGCACGGCAGATAAAAAAAGGTCACCTGCAAAGATGACCTTCAAATATTGTTGATTGAATAATGCTACTTGTCCAGATCAGCCAGGTTTTCACTTGCAATCGAAAACTCAGGTTCAATCTCCAGAGCTTTCTGTAGATTTTTTCTGGCCTCCTCCTTGTTTCCCTGTTGACTTTGCAACATGCCCTTCATATTGTATGCGGCAGCTTCAAGCGATACTTGCTGCGTCCCCTTATTGTCAGACTGAAAATTTAATTTAATCTCCTTTGCCTCCGGTGCTTTTAGAATGATATCCAGATTTGTTGCGCATTCAGTATAGCGCTCCAATTCAAATTGCAGTAAAGTTGCCTGATAAAGCATGCCAATGTCATTACTTTTCAGGTACAGCGACTCATAAGCATCGACAGCCCTGTCCCGGACACCCATGTTTTCCAGCGACATGGCATTAATTTTCAAAGCATCGATGTTATCCTGGTTTCTCGATAGTAAATCCCGCGAAACAAACAGGCTCGAGGCATACTGATTCTGGTCGAAGTAGTAATAACAAAGCACCATCTTCAATGAGTCGTCATTCGGATCCATTGCAATCATACTGTAAAGCGCGTCTTTGGCCACCTCCCCGTCATTGTATTTCATGCCGAATACATATTTCATCTGATACAGCTTATAAAGCTGGGTATTGCGAATTTCTTTGCTCTGTGCATTTGCCTCATTAAAAAATGGTAACGTGCATACAAACCAAACCGCCAAAAAAGATATTTTTCTCATTGCTCTGTTTCTTTAACTTTTTCTAATCCTTTTTTACTGCCGATGATTTTCATCAGGCCGAAAGCCTCCTCAAAATCATTGCCAATTTTGCCCTCTAATATAGCTTCTTTTATCTCATCTTTTATTTCGCCCACAATTTTTGAAGGCGGAATACCAAAATACGCCATGATTTGTTCTCCGGAAACCGGGGGTTGAAAGTTTCGGATTTGGTCGCGTGCTTCAATTTCCTGGAGTTTTTGCTCCACCTTATCGAAATTGGAAAGAAACCGCCCCACCTTCTCCATATTTTTTGACGTAATATCAGCGCGACACAGCGTCATCAAATCGTCCAGATCATTGCCGGCCTCAAACAGCAACCTTCTTAGTGCGGAATCTGAAATATCGTCACGCACCAGCGCAATAGGCCTGAGATGCAGCCTGACCAGCTTTTGTACATACTTCATTTTCTCATTCATGGGCAACCTCAGTTTCCTGAATATTTTAGGCACCATGCGCGCCCCCATATCTTCGTGTCCGTGGAAAGTCCATCCGGATTTCTCATCAAATCGCTGTGTATTGGGCTTGGCGATATCGTGCAGGATGGCTGCCCACCTCAGCCAAAGGCTATCAGATTTCCGGCTCACATTCTCCAGTACCTTGAGGGTATGGAAAAAATTGTCCTTATGGCCTTTACCCTCTATCATGGTGACGCCGTGCAATTTCACCATTTCCGGAAATACGATTTCAAGCACATCTGAATGGAACATCAGGTTAAATCCATATCCGGGATTTGGAGACAGGATCATTTTATTGAGTTCATCGGTGATGCGCTCCTGACTTACGATCCGCAACCTGTCCTTGTTTTTTTGAACGGCCTCAAATGTGGGCGAATCAATATCGAAACCAAGCTGGGCGGCAAAGCGAAACGCACGCATAATACGCAAAGGATCATCCGAAAAGGTGATCTGCGGGTCTGTTGGCGTTCGGATAATTTTTCTCTTTATATCTTTCCGGCCATCAAATGGATCGATCAATTCTCCGAAGCGGTCTTCATTCAGGCATATTGCAAGGGCATTGATCGTGAAATCGCGGCGCAGCTGATCATCTTCGAGTGTTCCGTTTTCCACGATCGGCTTCCTGGAGTCAGTTCGGTATGATTCCTTTCGCGCACCTACGAATTCAATCTCTACTCCATTGGACTTTATTTGTGCGGTCCCAAAAGATTTAAAAACATTCAGTTGCGTATTCCCGTGCAGGCGTTTTGCCACAGCAGAAGCAAGTCCGATACCGCTGCCTACACAAACAATATCAATATCCTTGGATTCTTTTTTCATAATCAGATCGCGCACATAGCCGCCTACGACATAGGTTTCGACGTCGCCCGCCGCCTTGCCGATCAATTGGAAAAGAGAATTGGAATAAAGTTTTTCTTTGAAGTTCATAAAATGAAAAAGCCTCAACTTGCATCGAGACTTTTTGCTGATAGCATTGTTGCGCAAATTTAGTATTTAATCTGAAAGACTACAAAGTGTCTTTTTAATATCAAGAAGGTCGGTATTTAATATTTTACCGAATATTCATCAGTCTGACTTAGCTAATTAAAATCAATCTCTTACTTTTGTATCCCATAAGTTTTATTCTATTAATTTTTTTCAACTTATGGGTCAGGTCAAATACATCTTCGTTACGGGTGGCGTAACATCATCTCTTGGAAAAGGAATCATCTCAGCATCACTGGGCAAATTGTTAACTGCACGCGGTTTGCGCGTAACCATTCAAAAATTTGACCCATATATCAATATTGATCCCGGCACGCTCAATCCTTATGAACACGGGGAATGCTATGTAACGGAAGATGGCGCGGAAACCGACCTCGACCTCGGGCATTACGAGCGTTTTCTGGCTGTGAATACAAGCCAGAAAAACAACGTCACTACCGGCAGAATATACAATAACGTCATCACCAAAGAGCGGGAAGGCGAGTATCTTGGCAAAACCGTGCAGGTGATTCCGCACATTACTGATGAAATAAAAAGAAATTTTCTGGCTCTGGGCCATAACGGTGACTATGACATCATCATTACTGAAATCGGAGGTTCTGTTGGTGATATTGAGTCGCTGCCCTTTATCGAAGCAATCAGGCAAACAAGATGGGATTTAGGTCACGAAAACTGCATCGTGATTCACCTGACACTTATCCCCTATCTCAAGGCTGTGGGAGAGCTTAAAACCAAGCCGACTCAGCACTCTGTAAAAATGCTGCTGGAATCTGGCATTCAGCCGGATATCCTTGTTTGTCGTTCGGAAAGAGCGATTAACCAGGAAATCAGAAAAAAATTGGCTCTTTTCTGTAACGTCGCTGTAAACAGCGTCATCTCATCGATTGATGCCAAAACGATCTATGATGTGCCCTTGCTCATGCGCAAGGAAAAGCTGGATGAACGGGTGCTTGAATTATTCAGAATCCCCGTCGGTCCGGAACCCGACCTGGAACAATGGAAGGAATTTCTCAACCGCCTTAAAAACCCGTTAGGTGAAGTGAATATTGCCCTGGTTGGAAAATATGTTGAACTCCACGATGCTTACAAATCAATTGCAGAAGCGTTCATTCATGCCGGTGCAGCGAATGAAGCAAAGGTGAACGTAAGCTGGGTTCCGTCGGAAGAGGTTACCGTGGAAAATGTTATAGAATTACTGGGCAACCATGATGGAATATTAATTGCGCCGGGATTTGGCGAGCGTGGATTTGATGGAAAAATTGAGGCTGCAAAATACGCCAGGGAAAATAAAATCCCATATTTCGGGATTTGCCTCGGATTGCAGGTTGCTGTCATTGAGTTTGGCAGAAACGTGCTTGGCTGTAAAGATGCCAGCTCTACAGAGATGGATCCGAAGACCAAAGACCCCATTATCGACCTGATGGAAGAACAAAAGAAAATCACAAAAAAAGGTGGAACTATGCGATTAGGTGCGTATCCTTGCACCCTCAAAGAAGGCAGCAGGGTATTTGAAATGTATGGAACCGCCAATATTGCCGAACGTCACAGGCATCGTTATGAATTCAACAATGATTACCTTGAGCGTTTTGAAAGCAAAGGCATGATGGCCGCCGGAATCAATCCTGATTCAAATCTCGTGGAAGTTATGGAATTGAAAAATCATCCTTGGTATGTCGGAACCCAATTTCACCCCGAACTTAAAAGCCGGGTTGTGGAACCACACCCTCTGTTTGTGGGTTTTATTAAAGCTTGCCTGGAATTTAAATCAAAAAAAGCTTAGCATAGCAGTAAATCATATACAGCATGGATAAAAATCAAGCGACTGGACTGGTGTTGATGGCCGCGCTACTCATGGCATATTTTTACTTTTTTGCACAAAAGCCGGGCGAGGCGCCACCCGCCAATCCAGGTGACAGCACACAGACATCTTACACACAGGATATAAGAAAAGAAATCCGGGAGCAATCAGTGCCTGGGCTTTCCCCTCTAACAGAAACCGATGAGCAAGACAGCTCGACGATGAGCAAAGCTGAGTTCGGCCTTTTTACGCCTGCCCTTACAGGCGATGAAAGAGATATACTACTCGAAAATGAAGTTTTGACGCTTATTTATTCCACAAAAGGAGGTGTTATTAAAACAGCAGGGCTCAAGGAATACGATGATTACCTGTATGAAAAGCCACTCATCCTGTTCGATGAGCAATCAAGTCGTCAGCAATACCTGGTCAATACACAAAATGGAAGCATCGATCTTGCAAACCTCTATTTCGAGCACAGAATAACGCAACTCGATGACACCTCTGTGCTCACTTTCACAGCGCAACTCGCGCCAGGCAAATCGATCTCGCATGTGTACAAGCTCGCTCCCGACAGTTACCAGGTTAGTCATGCGTTCATAATAAAAGGCCTTGAAAATGAAATATCCGGATCAACGGTATCACTGATTTGGCAAAACTACCTGAAAAGACTTGAAACAGATATTGAATATAACAGGTCTTACACAACGATCAATTACTGGACTTCGCTTGGCGAAATGGAGGAATTGAAAGCAACTTCCAGCGACAAACAGGAGGTGCGGTTTAATGAATCGGTTAACTGGTTTTCATTCAAGCAGCGCTTTTTCACGACCGGATACGTGTTCAACCGGCCGGTAACATCCGGTTATTTCAGCACCGAATTCGATGAAAGAGATACGGTAACCTCGAAATATTGTAAAGTGATGATCGATTTGCCACTTGCTCATTTTACTGAGGAAGCCGGCGAAAACATTCAATATTTCGGTCCAAATAAGCTCAACCTGCTCAACAAAGTTGCGCCCGGCTTTAAGGATAACCTGTATCTCGGCTGGCCTGTCGTGAAGTGGATAAACAGGTACCTGATTCTCACCGTATTCAATTTTCTTGAAAAGTACTTTACCAGTTACGGACTCATCATTGTGATACTGGTTTTCATAATAAAATTCATCCTCTCGCCACTTACCTATAAGTCGCATATATCCATGGCCAAGACCAAGGCGCTGAAACCCGAACTCGATGAATTGAAAGAGAAGTTTGGCGGCGATATGCAGAAAATGCAGGCAGAGCAGATGAAACTGTATCAACAGGTGGGGGTGAATCCGCTGAGCGGTTGTATTCCCATGCTGTTGCAAATGCCTATTTTGTTTGCCATGTTCCAGTTTATACCTCATGCCGTAGAACTGCGACATAAATCCTTTTTATGGGCCAAAGACCTCTCAACCTACGATTCGATCATATCATGGAATTTTGATATTCCTTTGCTTACCGGCATATATGGCAATCATGTCAGTTTGTTTACACTGCTGATGACGCTTTCTACCATACTTTACACCTGGATCAACAGCCAGACAACTGCGCAGTTGCAAGGGCCGATGAAAACGATGCAATATTTTATGCCGATTATTTTTATGTTCGTGCTCAACAAATTTCCCGCGGGGCTCACGTTTTATTATTTCGTTTCCAACATCGTCTCCTTCGGGCAGATTGCTATCATCAGAAAATTTGTGGATGACAATAAAATCCGGGCTATCCTGGAAGAGAACAAAAGAAAGAATAAGGATAAAAAGAAGTCGAAATTCCAGGCAAGGCTGGAAGACGCGATGAAGACATCGGAGGCGGCTAAGAAAAGCAAAACAAAGAAATAACAAGCCTTGATAAGCTTTGCATTGGCAAAATACCTTTAGGCGAATCCAGGAACAAATCTGTTGATATATTTTGTCTCCAAAATAAGCCCCGGATTTAATGTATAGTTTGGTCAAATTTTATATGATCAAATTATAAATTAAACTTTTATCTTTGCCTCCGGGTCAGAAAAACATAAGCTTAAAATTAGGTTGGAGTGCACAGTAACGGCTAAAAATGCATTCAATGCAAATTTTTGTGAATTGGCTTCCATCATGCTTTACTTTTACAATTTGATCTCGAATTAATATATGGGCAAAATCATTTCCGTGGCTAATCAAAAGGGTGGAGTTGGTAAAACGACAACCGCTATCAATTTGTGCGCGAGCTTGGCTGCATTGGAGTATAAAACACTTATGGTTGACTCCGATCCGCAGGCAAATTCAACTTCCGGAGTCGGATATAATCCAAAAGAGGTCGAAAACAGCATCTATGAGTGCATGGTTGACGATATAGATGCAAAAGGATGTATCCTCACAACTGAAATTGACTACCTGTATATATTGCCTTCTCATATCGATCTGGTGGGTGCTGAGATAGAAATGGTAAATCTTGAAAACCGGGAAGGCAAGATGAAAAAGGCACTTGAACCCATCAAGGATGATTTTGATTTTATCATCATTGATTGCTCCCCTTCACTTGGACTTATTACAATCAATGCCCTCACGGCTTCCGATTCTGTGATGATTCCTGTGCAATGCGAATATTTTGCTCTTGAAGGTCTGGGAAAATTATTGAATACTATAAAAATTATTCAGTCGCGGTTGAATACCAACCTGGAAATTGAAGGCATTTTGCTTACCATGTACGATATGCGGCTCAGGCTATCAAACCAGGTGGTGGAAGAGGTGAAAACCCATTTTAGAAATCTGGTATTTGACACGCTTATTCCCAGGAATATTAAATTGAGCGAATCGCCCAGTTTCGGACTTCCTGCCATTGCGCACGACGCCGATAGCAAGGGCGCCATCAGTTATCTGAACCTTGCCAAAGAAATTCTGGCGAAAAATAACCTTGAGAATTAATACACCATGACTGAAAAAAATCCTAAACGAAAAAATGCTTTAGGCCGCGGTCTCAGCGCCCTCCTGGATGATGCCCCTGCTACATCTGCACCGCGAAAACTCTCGACAGAAAGACAGCCGGAAAAAAGCATAGACGAAATTGACCTGCTCAATATTGAATTAAACCCATTTCAGCCCAGATCAAATTTTGATGAGGAATCACTTGCTGAACTCGCTGAATCAATTAAAGTGCACGGCATCATTCAGCCTATTACCATAAGAAAACTGAATGACAGAAAGTACCAGTTGATTTCAGGCGAACGCAGATACCATGCTTCAAAGCTTGCCGGTCTTTTGCGGGTTCCGGCCTACATCCGAACAGCCAATGACCAGCAAATGCTGGAAATGGCCTTGATAGAAAATATTCAAAGAGAAAACCTGAACGCAATTGAAATTGCCCTGAGCTATCAGCGACTGCTCACAGAATGCAACCTCAGGCAGGAAGATCTCGGCGAACGCGTAGGCAAGAAGCGATCAACCGTCACCAATTATCTGAGGCTGCTTAAACTGCCTCCTGATGTCCAGGTAGCCATTCGCGATGGCCTGCTCGGCATGGGCCATGCCCGGGCGCTCGTCAACATTGAAAACATAGACCAGCAACTTGACATCTTCAAAAAAATTCTTCGTGATGACCTGTCTGTCAGGAGGGTGGAGGAGCTGGCCAAAAAACAAAAAGAAAAGGGTAGCGACCAGGCAAAGACACCCGCTAAATTAGCGCTTAGCTATGAAATGAGGCAAGTGCAGGATCGTTTGTCATCGCATTTCGGGAGCAGAGTTATGCTTCAGCATGAAGCGAACAACAAAGGTATGATCAAAATTCCATATCTGTCGCACGAAGATCTTAACCGAATATTGGAAATCCTTAACCTTTAAGGACACGTAGCTTTGAGCAGATCTCTGATCAACATTATATTACTGATTATGATAAGCCTTCGGGCCCTGGCCCAGGATGGTCAGGACTCAACAGCCGTTTATATCGGTACGGATGCCAGTACTTTGCCTGATGCTAAAGACATTCAACAGGTTGTTTATGACACGCTGGAAGAGCGGCCAAATACCGCAGCTTATTATTCTGCTGCCTTGCCGGGCCTGGGGCAGGCCTACAACAAATCTTACTGGAAAATCCCCATAATTTACGGAGGTGGTGTTGTTATTGGGTATTTTGTCAATTATAACCATCAGCTATTCAAACAATACCGGGACGGTTTGTTTGCCATCCGTGACAGGGACGATCGCACCCAGCCATTTGACCCACGTCTGAGCGAGGCAACATATTCAAGAGCAACCGATTACTGGAGAAGAAACAGGGACCTGCTCATGCTTGCAGGACTTCTGCTTTATATCGCAAACATAGTTGATGCGCACGTAGATGCGCACCTCGAGTTATTCAATGTTGATGAGGATATCGGTATGCGGTTTGAACCGTACTTCGACCAAACGGCCATGTTCACAAACGTATATGGAATTTCACTAAAAATACGGCTGAACTAGTGCCGGGAGAACTAAAATTTAAAAATATAACTGGATGCAGATTTACAAATTGTAAAGATTAACACATCCTGAAAATAAAAAATAAAATATTCCTGATATGAAAATACTGATTTTAGGATACGGAAAAATGGGCAAGGCGATTGAGGAAATCGCTGAAGACCGGGGACATACCATTTCCCATAAAATTAATATCAACAATACCCAGGCACTTAAATTTATTGACGGCAGCAACATAAATGTCGCCATTGAGTTCAGCCAGCCGGATGCCGCGTATGACAATCTCAAATTTTGTATTGACAACAACATACCTGTAGTCTGTGGCACAACAGGTTGGCTCAGCCGAAAACCGGAAATAGAACAACTCTGTAGGGATAAGAGCGGTAGTTTTTTCTATGCATCCAATTTCAGCCTGGGTGTGAATCTTTTTTTCCGGCTCAATGAATTATTAACTGAAATGATGGCCCAGCATCCAAACTATACACCGTTGATCACAGAAATCCATCACACCGAAAAGCTCGATACGCCAAGCGGAACGGCTATTACGCTTGCTGAGAGTATTCTGGAACACCACCCATCAAAAAAACAGTGGATCAATGAACCTTCGGAAGAAAAGGACGTTCTAACCATCATTTCGAAGCGGGAATCTAA
>CAYZWN010000123.1:0-13840 GCA_964482185.1 uncultured Roseivirgaceae bacterium | reverse complement strand
ACGATGGACTAATAAAAATCGACAAAAACGGAGCTCTTGTACAAAAAGAGAATCGGCAACCCAAAGAAAATACAGGCCTGGAAACCAGCGTGCTGCGCGACAAGTTCGGTCGAATATGGCTTTCAGGCAAGCAGGGCATCAGCATAAAGGAAAATGGAAAATGGCGCAATCTGCCGGATGACAAGGACAGCATTACCATTGGCGCCATATCCATGCTTAAAGACCATATCGGAAATTTGTGGCTGGGCAGCAATGACGGGCTTTATCATTATGATTATCAAAAACTCACCAAAGTGGCAGACCGCTTTTTTAATCAACAGATTGGTGTGCTCAACATAACCGACCAGAATGAATTGCTCATCGGATCTATAAAAGGTATTGGCCTGCTGAGCCTTGAGGAATTTTATACTTCAGGTCAGGAAAAGATTCGGTATTTTGATGAAAATAATGGATTCCTTGGCACGGAATGCAAGCACAATTCATCTTTTAAGGATAAAAACGGAAACATATGGATTTGCACTTCTGACAGGGTAGTAATGGTGAATCCAAATGAATTGAATGTTAATCCCAATCCTCCCAGGGTTTATATCAGGAGTATCAGCGCCCCTTCTCCGTCTTCTATGGAGTGGGAACAGGTCCTAAACATTTATGATTCAGACAAGGCGCATACTATCGCGCCAAATCATGACGATATACGCTTTAATTATCATGCTATCAGCCATACCGCACCCCAGGGTGTGGTTTATCAGACCATGCTCGAAGGGTATGACACAGATTGGTCGGCGCCCTCGCCGGAGCGGTACAGAACATATACAAACATGAAACCGGGCCAATATACCTTTAAGGTCAGGGCGGCGAATATTGATGGAATCCAGTCGGAACAACCGGCTATGGTTTCAGTTGAATTTTTACCATATTGGCATGAATTGGATACAGTAAGAATTGCAGGGTTTTTAGTGGTACTGGCCATTGCCGCTTTTTTTGGTTATTTATATTCAGAGCAATTGCGCAGAAGAAGGCAGGTTGCCGAACAAAACGAGAAAGAAATGGCGCGTTTGCAGCTTAATGCAGTTAAAAAGCTCATTGATCCGCATTTCACCTTTAATGCCATCAATTCAATTGCTGCGATGGTTTACCGTGAACAGCGCGACGAGGCATATCAGTATTTTACAAAATTCTCAAAACTGATACGTCTGGGCTTCGAATCATCAGAGGTGCTTGTCCGGACTGTCAGTGAGGAGCTTGATTTTGTCTCGAATTACCTTGATCTGGAAAAATTGCGCTTCAAAGAGCGGTTTGATTACCAGATTACAATTGGGGAGGAAGTCAATCAGGAATGGAAAATTCCAAAAATGATCATTCAGATATATGCTGAAAATGCCATCAAGCACGGTTTTTCAGGCATCGAATCAGGTGGCCTGATCGAGGTGATACTTAATGTGAAAGGGGAAGATTTGCATATCACCATCTGCGACAATGGTGTAGGCAGAAGACACAAGAACCATCATAAAAAAGAATCGCTGGGAAGAGGCACAAGCATAATCAGTAATTATTTTAAACTGTTAAACCAATACAATGAAAATAAGATCAGGTGGAAAACCACGGATCTGGTACATGCTGACGGAAGTCCGGGGGGAGTGGAGGTAAATCTTTTTATACCAATTTCATTTAAATACGGGTGACTTGACAGTACAAAATCGAGTTAGCAGATATATAGGATAATAACAGAAAATGTAGCAGATAACCACAAACCTCAGCAGCTATGAAGAATGAGAAACTGAAGATATTGCTAGTAGATGATGAGCCTGACGCCCTCGGGATAATGCAGGAGCTATTAAAGGAATTCGAAATTGTCCAGGTAGTTGGTACGGCAGGCAACAGAAAAGACGCAGTATCCGGATTGCTGAAACACGCGCCTGATGTCATTTTTCAGGACATTGAAATGGGGGGTAAAAATGGTCTGGAAATGGTTGATGAATATCGCTCATTAAATTTCAGCGGCGAGATCGTTTTTGTGACGGCTTATCAGCAATACACCATTGATGCGATACGAAAGGCAGCCTTTGATTACCTTTTAAAGCCGGTCGATAAGGAGGAGCTCGAAAACATGATCCTCCGACTTTTATCAAGGCATATTTCAAAAACAGATCAGGACACAAAAAATCATAAAAGGCTCCGGGTGCCTACCCGAACGGGTTTCAGGCTCGTCAATTTCGCAGAAATAGTTTTTTTTGAGGCTGAGGGCAATTATACATACATTCAATTGTCGGATGCGAAGAAGCTTGCCGTCACATCACATCTGGGCAAAGTGGAGGGTAAGTTAGAGGCTCAGCCTTTTTTTCGGATCAGCAGGTCACATATCATCAATATGGACTATCTCGTTTCGGTGCACAAGGGCCGGAATCTGTGCGTTTTAAAAGCGGCTCATGAAGAATATGAGTTGCCGATTGCGAAGCGCCGGATAACTGATCTGGAAGCTTTGATCTGACACAGATACAGGCTGAAATAAAATCTATCCATAAATTTCGACAACAGATAAAAGTAGAAAAATCTAAATCACAATCATCAAAAAACAAATAAATCCCAATAACTCAAATTTCAAAAAACAAAGAGGTTTGGGATATTTTCGATTGGGTTTTGGAATTTATTTGGGATTTGATTTTTGGAACTTGAAACATGATTTGTGATTTGAGTTTTGTTGCTTGAAAGTGAGGGCCTGGAGTTAACAGGCAGTAACTAAACAGGGTTGTGTTAAAATTCATTCATTTACTGAAACCCCCTGTTCATTTACCAAAACCGGCCATTCAATCAATAAGTCGGCTATTTGAGTTTTGGAGTGTTTAAAATGCTTAAGTTTAGGCAGATAAAAGGTGCTATTTATTTATCTACTATTATCCTCCGTAGGGCCACAACCTACTGGAAAGCCAAAGCCCCCGCAAGCCGGGGGCTTTGATTTTTACACCATCATATCTCATCTATTGAGACTAAAAACCGGAATATTTTTGATTTGCAAAGGGCGCTAAACCCAGATTTCATTTGTAGATCAGCCACTGAAGGCTGTCATTATTTGCGGCTATTACAATTACTTTTTCACCGTTAATGCGTACCTGTTTTATATGCCTGTAGTCACCCCTCAGTGGTTGCTCCACTGGATAAGTAGTTTGCAGGTACGAGGAGGGGTCGATTTTAAGGATTGTTCCGCGATCAGCAGTGTACCCGCCCTCCTGAATGGAAGAGGAGTATAAATTACCAATTACAAAAATGTCTTTGCGGCCATCTCCATCAAAATCGTCTATCAAAAAATCTCTTATAAAGCTTATCTGCATGATATTAGGAAAAGGCTTGAACTGAAAACCATCACCGTCATTGATAAAAATCCCCGATCTCATTTCGATGGCTGTGAGTTTTTCGGCTTTATCAAGATCATCGCCAAGTATTTGTTTAACAGAAGCTTCGGCATATGATCTGCCGGTTGGAAATTTTTGGCCAATTGAAGGAATTTGCGAAACAAGTATCTCCATCGAAGTGAATATCGATTCATCATTATTAGAGCCGGTTGTCATTACAGCATCCAGCCGCCCGTTTCGATCAAAATCATTCAGGTACAGATTGATGGGCACTTGCTTACTGGCTTTTAACTTGGTATTTAAACCAAGGTTGCCGACTAAAAGGTCCATATCGCCATCATTATCGATATCCATGTAATTTATTGTTTTCCACCAACCGGAAGTTTCAGGGATAATCCTCTTTTCAAACTTTTCTCCTTTAAAATGGAGTATGGTTATATCCATCCATTCTCCGGCCAGGACCAGCGATTTATTTCCTGTTCCACCCAGGTCCACCCAGATAGCGTCATTGATCATGCCCAACTTTCCCTTGTCCGGCAGAAATTCAGAATAGTCAAGAAAGGATTTCCCCTCCTGGTTTTTTAACAGATAACTCTTTGGAGCGCGACCATAGTTCCAGGGCACCACCTGGCTGCCAAAGAAAATATCCTGCCAGCCATCATCGTCAAAATCATGAATCGCCAGACAGGAACCGGTTTGGTATACGTCCTTAAACGCATCGGTCATTAAGGTGAAATTTCCAGCGCCGTCATTTAAATACAATCGGGGTTGACGATTTGGCGAGTCTCCTTCAAACTCATTGCCGCCACTCACCACTACCAGATCCATGTCCCCGTCTTTATCAAAGTCAAAAAATGCTGCATCAACATCCTCCATCAGCTCGTCCTGCAGTAGAGATGGTTGTGTTGTGCGTTCAAAACCATGCTTTTTCTGGATATATATGCTGCCAGGCTGATGCTTTGCCCCGCCAACGAAAAAGTCGTCCAGCCCATCTCCATTCACATCAGCCACAGCAATAGCCGGACCCTCACGTGAATGCATATGTGGAATCAGCGGCTCCCGGTTAAATTCAATAAATCTATTTTCAGCATGTTTATAATCGACACCGAGTTCCTTTCCGTCAATGGAAGTAAAAATGGAGTTTTTTGCCGGTTTTGTATGACTGGTTTCAGTTGCTCCCGATTGGGATAGCTTAAGAAACTGATCAGCTTTGACATTTCGAAGGGTGGTCATTTTACCTCCGGGCCAGGTGACACGGATTGAATCTGCAATATGATCATGCCCAAGTCCTATGTGTATGCGTGGATCAACAGAAGATTTAAATCCGCGCACATTGTAATTTTCATACATCTGATAATTTGCGTTGTGGTAAACTTCCACTTTAGCGCCAATTGCTTTCGTGTTTCCTTTACTTCCTGTAAGATCCAGTACAAGAAAATGCAATGAAGTATCCTTATTAATCGTATTTTCTTTTATTACTGCGGGTGCATCGAGATTATTCAGTACAAGGTCAAGATCTCCATCGTTATCGAGGTCACACCAGGCAACTCCATTTGTTATCCTACCGGGAGCAACACCCCATTCCGCGGAAACGTCCTTGAATGTCAGATCAGCATTATTCTTAAAGAAGTAATTGGCAACCCGCCCGGGAGGCATTTTATTTGCAATTACTGAGTCTGGGATATTGGGATTATTGATAATTTCATTCCTCTCAATAAAATGCAGATAATCCATATCATTTGGGCGACCCGGAATCCCATTGGAAATAAAAATATCTTTCCACCCATCGTTGTCAAAATCGGCCAACAAGGGAGCCCAACTCCAGTCTGTAGCATGTATGCCAGCCATCATTGCAATATCGGAGAAGGTGCCGTTTCCCCGATTTAGCTGAAGTGTATTTCGCTTGTATTGAGGCATGTATCCAAAAGTAAGCTTCATTTCGAATATTTCTTTTGGGTCTTCTCCAATGGTACTTTTCCGCACAATTTCATTGGCAGGAAGCATATCAAGCGTCAACACGTCAGTCAGGCCATCATTGTTGAAATCCGCCAGATCGCAGCCCATGGAAGACAGACTGGTGTGGTCTGCCATTTCAGAATATACTTCCGTGAAGGTTCCGTCCCGGTTGTTGATGTACAGGTAATCATTCTCGGTGAAATCATTGGAAATAAAAATATCTGTGAAGCCATCATTATTGATATCACAATGACCTATTCCCAATCCATAACCAATCTGAGATCGATAGATGCCGGATGTGGCTGAAATATCTGTAAAATAGTTGTTGTCATTTCTGTAAATTCTGTCTCCGGCAAGGCTGTCAACTTCCATACGAAGCTGCGTGTTTCCGAAGGATTTTGAGGTATGAACAGAATGATTGAGTAAATATGCATCAAGGTCTCCGTCGTTGTCCATATCAAAAAATGAGGCTTGTGTTGAAAAGCCTACAAAATCCAGGTTATATTTTGATGCCTCCTCCTTAAAGGTAAGATCGCCCTGATTGATGTATAGCTCGTTGTGCCCGGTTATGCCTTTGTAGTCACCCAATCGGCACAGATAAATATCCAGCAACCCATCGCCATTTACATCGGCCATGGTTACGCCGCTTTTCCAGGCACCGGGTGAGGCCACGCCTGCTGAGACTGTGATATCCAAAAATTTCATATTTCCGAGGTTGAGGTATAAAGCATTGTCTCCCTCATTGGAAACAAAGTATATATCGCTGAGGCCATCGTTATTGATGTCACCGACCGCCACACCACCACCGTCATAGTAGTACAGGTAGTCGATCATATTAAAATCCTCGGAGTACTTTAATTGATTGGTAAAGTCAATGCCAGTTTCATCCGGGGTAAGGTCGCGAAATAGTGTGTCTTCGGGAGCAGGCCTGCAGGAAAAAAAAATAGCGGATAAGGCCAGAAGATTAAAAGTATGATTCAGGAATGAATTCATCCGTCAGTGATTAATCCGTTGTTTTCAGAAATATCTGGGCTTTGTCATTGTTATTTGCCACAACGATCTTGTCCCCACCCGGTGACGGCACTTTTATTATTTGTCTTACCGCGCGGTCAATCTTTATGCCTGATTCCATCACCGGCATGAATTCAAAACCACCCAGGCCATCGCCAATTAACAGCACGCCATAGCACGCATCATAGACTCCAATTTCAGGTTTTGATTCATAAAAATTTCCGCCAAGCAGGATGTCCGGATTTTTATCATTGTTGAAATCATCTACCAAAATGGAATAAGTATTGGAGAACTGCGCCTGAACAGGCAGGTTCGCTTTTTCATAAGTGAGCATACCATTACTCAGAAAAACAACTGTCGCAAGTTCTTCCGCAGTTACAACTGTTGCATCCTTGAGCTCTTCGGGGCTGAAAATATCCGTTATTTCCTGATCTTTATAATCTTCGTAGCGGGGGTATTTGGCGTTGATGTGTGGCATTTGCATAGCCATATCATGCTTTAGTGCCAGAGGATACAGTTTGTTGCCTTCATATTGACAGATGATTTGCTCGATGGTTCCGTTTCTGTCAAAATCCTTTACAAACATATGAAGCGGGTTTGCACTCGATGATCTGAACCTGGTGTTCAGACCATGATTCCCAACGGCGATATCCACTATGCCGTCATTATTAAAATCTGCTGTTTCAATCGTATTCCACCATCCGCCGGAATTTGGGAAAATCTCATTATTCATCTCAAACCTGCCGTTTTGATTTAAAAAAACAGTGACAGGCATCCATTTTCCGACCACCACAAGATCCAAATCTCCATCATTATCAAGATCAGCCCAGGCGGCATCCGTGATCATACCTAATTTTTCCAGACCTGGGGCGATTTCCGCAGAGACATTTTTAAAATTGCCCGATCCGTCATTTTCAAGTATATAGCCGTTGCAAGGTTCACCAAGGAAATATGGTTTTACAAAAATGCCTACAAAAAGGTCGATATCGCCATCTCCATCAAAATCTGCGGGCTTTACAACCGAAGAGCTTTCAAATTTTCCGGCGGGCAGATTTTGCCGAACCAGCGTAAAACCAAAATTGCCATCGCCAAAATAAAGACGGTCGTTCATTTCCGGTGCTGCAGGATTGAATTCATTACCTCCGCTTGCAACGTACAAATCAAGAAATCCATCTCCATTTGCATCAAATAGGGCACAATCCACATCTTCAGAGATCATGGTTCGGTCAAACACACTATTTTCAACTTTTTCAAACCGTCCCGCCTTGGTTTGTGCAAATATTTGCCCCCGAAAATCTTTGGCGCCGCCAAAGAAGATATCCTCCAGGCCATCATTATTGATGTCGCCCATGCACATACAAGGCCCCTGGGTTGAAAGCATTTCAAAGATAAGTTTGTCCCTGGTGAAGTCATTGAACTGATTTTCAGTATGTCTGGCCGGGAATGCCAACGTATCCAACTCCTGATAAAGGCTTTTTTCCGGAACCTTCTCAACAATCTCCGGGATTTTCCCATCAGACTCATTGAGGACGAGCTCCTGGTTTGTAGCTACCTGTTTAAGAATGGTTTGCTTTCCGGAAGGCCAGTTAATTTCTAAATCAACAACAGCGTGTTGGCCGAGGCCGAGAAGGGGCCGGTTGTCAATGGTAGATTGAAAACCGCGCGTTGGCAGGTGTTCGATCAGGAAAGTTTTATTGTCAGCAAATGCGGATATCCGGGTGCCAAAAGCATTGGTGTTTCCATTTTCACCTTTTAAAATAAACCTTAGATAATGGTTTTCCGGAAATAGTTTTTCAGTCTGATTCTCATAGAGAAACATCGGCATATTGACATTGTTAATCACAATATCAAGATCTCCATCGTTATCCAGATCACCATACACCGCGCCGTTAGAAAAGCTTAACTGATCTAAACCCAGTTCTTTCGCATTATTTGTGAATGTAAGATCACCCTGATTCACAAAAGCATGGTTGGGGATGGCAACGCTTGGGATATAGCTGATTAATGTTTCATAATCCACCCTTCCGCCTGCCGTTATTTCCATAGTGATCTCATCCTGCGTGACAAACTGGAGGAAGTCCTGATTGGTCAGATCCTGGGTAATGCCATTGGATACGAAAATATCCTTTAAGCCATTGTTTTGGAAGTCAAATATCAATGGCGCCCAGCTCCAGTCGCTGGCCTCTACACCTGCTAGCCTGCCAATTTCGCTGAATGTGTTGTCACCGTTGTTGTACTGAAGCACATTTCTGGTGAACTGATGCCAATAGTCATTTTCGATACCGAATAGATGTCGCTCCCACGAATCGAAAGTGGTTACGGTCTTGATTCTTTCATTTACATAGGGCAGCATATCGGTCACAAATATTTCCAGGTTGCCATCGTTGTTTAAATCGCCGATGTCTGCACCCATTGCCGCTGCGCTTATGGATTTAATATGATCTACAAGGCTTTCATCGAAACCACCCTGTTGATTATTTATATATAGATAATCTCTTTCAAAGAAATCATTTGATATGTAAATGTCGAGCCAGCCGTCATTATTGATGTCTGCTATGGTCACGCCGAGTCCAAAGCCGATTACACTTCCGTAAATGCCTGCTTCTTCACTCACATCGATGAAAACGCCATTGTCGTTTCTGAATAATTTGTCTCCGCCAATGGAATCCCTTTCCCATCTTTTGTTATCAATCAGATTGAAGCTTCCAATGGCTTTGTAGGAATTGTTGACAAGATACATATCCAGATCGCCATCCTTATCATAGTCAAAAAATGCTGCATGGATGGAAAACCCCCTGTCAGCAAGACCGTATTCCACAGCTTTTTCAGAGAATGTACCATCTCCATTATTAATGAAAAGTTCATTCTGTTTGTTATCCCCGGCAATATCACCAGAATTGCATATGTAGATATCAGGCCAGCCATCTGCATTTACATCTGCTACAGTTACTCCGGTGCTCCAGGCGTACGATCCGCCAACACCGGCGGATTCTGTTACGTCCTCGAACACAAAACCACCTTTGTTTTTGAACAATTTGTTGGGTTTCATATTGGCAACCATATAGATATCCAAAAGACCATCATTGTCATAGTCGATCAGCCCGACACCTCCTCCGTTATAAAAATTGCGGTACTTAAAAATATTAAATTCCTGGCTAAAGGTCAGGTCATTGGAAAAATCGATGCCCGAGTGGGTACTATCTACCAGTTTGAAAAGTTTTTCTTCCCTTGGGCTGCAAGCCCAAAATACAAAGACAGTGAAAATAGAGAGAAAAAGTGCTTTAATCATTGTGTCCGCTTCATTTTTCAGATGAAAGATCACTGTAAGTGGCAACAACCGTGCTTTCATCATAAATAAACAAGTCGATCATTCTGTTGCCATCGATTTTATAAAGGTGCTCTTTGCCGTCTTTGGTAACGACAAAAGGTTCGTTGCCACCATACCACTCCATCAAAATCGGAACCAGCATTTTAATGAGTTTATCAGAGTACAAGTGCCTGTTCAGGGCCCACGCATAATAATAGAAGGATGTATTGTACTGATAAATTTTACCCGCTTTGTCCAGGTCTCTGTGGGCATAAAATTCGAAAGCGATTGGATTATTCAGCGTGTCTTTAAAAATGTATTGCACTGACATATTTTTAGGGCCTTCCTTAACAAGCCCCTGCTTGTTTAGCCCCCAGCAGTGATCGTAGAACTCCCGCATAGTGATGCCAAACTCCACACCTAAAAAAAGCGAGTCGTTCCGCACGCCGCTTTCAAGCTCTGTTCTGATTGTTCGCTCAAGTTTACTTTCTCTCTTGCATGCCCCCTGTATTAAAATTATTAAACACGCGGCATAAACTATCCATCTGCTACTTTTCAACATAGACCATTTTATATAATTCACGATTGTTTCTGGTAAATACCCATACATGTTTGTTTCCTATTATGACCTCTTCAATATTTCTGATGTTTCCATTAATCTTAAATCCGGTCTCGGCGTTTGGGACATATCTGAATGTGCCGTCTCCCATGCCACGGAGCAAAGTTCCGAATCCTGCCAGGTATTGCCCAACTTCGGGTTTTGATTCAGCGAAATTACCACCCAAAAGAATATCAATATTGCCATCACGATCAAAATCCAGTGTTTTCACTGCATAGACAGGGGAGAGTTGAGCCCGGGCCGGTAGCTTACTGAATTGCATTTTCGATCCGTTATTAAAAAATATTCCGGATGCCAGGTTGGTAGTTTTTAATTCCATTGCTTTGGGAGGCAGTTTCCCGGAGAACAAATCGTCTGTTTCGACATCCTTATAATCATTGAATCTCGGGAAGCGCTGGGAAAAGATCGGTATTTGTTGCGTCAGATCCCGAAGCTGCACCATTGGATATTTTACACCTTCCGTGTACATGGAGATGATATGTTCGTGGGTACCGTTGTTATCGAAATCACTTATCAGCATTTCCAGGGGTTCTTCCTTATTTGCACGAAATCTCGAATTCAGGCCATGATTTCCAACCAGCAAATCCGGATATCCATCATTATTAAAATCTGCTGCTAAAACTGTATTGTACCAACCTTCTGTATGACCCATGCCCCATTTGGAGGAAACATCCATTAATTTTTCACTGGTAAATTTAAAAATTTTTACCGGCATCCACCTGCCAACCACGATCAATTCATCTGATCCATCACCATCTAAATCAGTTAATACTGCATCAGTTACCATTCCCAGCGAGGTCAGCGCCTGACTATACCGATCATTGATATTCTTGAAATTACCATTTCCATCATTCTCCAACAAATACGAATCGGCAGGCACGCCGTAGTAAAATGGCACTGACCTGCCCCCGACAAAAAGGTCCAGGTCTCCATCACCGTCAAAATCGAATGGTAAAACCACACTTGTTGATTCAAACCCTTTGTGCGGCAATCGTTGTGAAGATTTCACAAACCCTCCCGCTCCGTTGCCAAAATACAGGCGGTCATTAAGCCAGATGGAAAATGAGCCGAATTCACTTCCGCCGGAGGTGACATACAAATCCATGTTGCCATCGCCGTTGGCATCGAAAAACATGCAGTCCAGGTCCTCACTGCCGGCATCCTGCTCAAAAATAGGCGCATCGGATTTGAAGTTTCCGCCTTCTGCCTGAATGAACAACCTGCCTGATTGCCCGGCAGCGCCACCAATATAAATATCCTCCAAACCGTCATTGTTGATATCTCCTTTGCAAATACATGGCCCTTCGGTGGAATTCATATGAAACAACAGGCGGTCCTTTTCAAAATCGTTGTAGTCGTTTTCGATATGCGTAAAAGACAAGGAAGTATTTTGGTACTCCCTGAAAATCCGGGGAGTTGATAAAACAGTCGCGGGCGTGGCGGGTTTGGCATCAGCCTCATCCAATTTCAGCCACTGGTTTGCGGTAACCTCATACATTTTCGTTTCTCCGCCAATCGGCCACCTCACATGCAGGCTATCTATAACACGCGTTTCGCCCAATCCGATTACCATTGTATAATCAACGGAAGACTGGAAACCCCTTGTGGGATTTTGAGTCTGGGAAATAATCTCATTTCCGGTAAAAATCAATACTTCTGCACCAATGGCCATCGTATTGGCGCCGGAGCCGGAGAGTTTTAATCCAAGGAAATTCCTTTCCGGGTGGGCTTGCCTTGTCCTGTTTTCATAAATGAAGGAAGGCATGTTTACATTATTTACCACAATATCCAGATCGCCGTCATTATCCAGATCGCCATAAGCGGAGCCGTTGGAGAAGGTGGGATCATGCATGCCCCAAATCATCGCTTTATTTGTAAATGTCAAATCACCATTGTTTTTAAAGGCATAATTACTGATGGCTTCGGAGGGCATCATGTCGATCATCAGTTTTATGGAATTTTTACTGTTTTGAATGATATTCTGAACTTTGGAAGCATCTGCCATGAAACTCAGATAATCGAGGTCCAGCAGGTCCTTGTAAATGCCGTTGGACACAAATATGTCCTTAAGCCCATCATTGTCCATATCAAAAATAAGTGAAGCCCAGCTCCAGTCTGTAGCATCCACACCGGCATATCTGCCAATTTCACTAAAAGTGCCGTCTCCATTATTTAATTGTAATACATTGCGACCGAACTGATTGAAATACCCCAATTTCTCAGCGACTTTATGTTCTTCGTAGGTATTGAAAAATGTTTTGGTAACCTGGCGGTCTCTTCGCTCAGGAAGCATTTCGGTGACAAAATATTCCGGAAATCCATCGTTGTTGATGTCAGCCAGATCTGCTCCCATTGAGCCCATGGCAGTTTCTGTGATGTATTCCTCTAATTGATCTTTAAATGTGCCATCCCGCTGATTGATGTACAGATAGTCTTTTTCAAAAAAATCGTTGGAGATGTAGATATCGGGCCAGTTGTCTCCGTTGATGTCGCCGATGGTTGCCCCAAGCCCAAACCCGATTTCGCTGGAATAGATGCCGGAAGAAATGGTGACATCGCGAAAGAATCCATTATCATTTCTGAATAGCTTGTTGGCCCCAAGGGTGTCAACTTCCAGCCTTTTGTCTTTCATAAGCTGAAAAGAGCCGATTGATTTAATGGAATTATTCAACAAATAGCAGTCGAGGTCTCCGTCCCGGTCGTAGTCAAAAAAAACTGCATGAACCGAAAGGCCTGTTATGTCCAAACCATATTCTTTTGCCTGTTCGGTAAATGTGAGATCACCATTGTTGATGAAAAGTTCGTTGTGCCTTCTGTCTCCACCCGGCGGGCCTGATTTGCAAACGTAAATATCAAGCCATCCATCTCCATTGATATCGATCATGCTGACACCGGTGCTCCATACATCATCTGTGCCTGTATTGGATTTTGCTGTGATATCTTCGAAATTCAAATCACCTTTGTTCAGGTACAATTTGTTTGAAACCATATTCCCGCAAAAATAAATATCAGGAAGACCATCGTTGTTGATGTCGCCGATAGCCACACCACCACCGTTGTAGAAATTCTTAAAGGTATAGGGATTTAATTGTTCATTGTATTCAAGCGAATTTGTAAAATCAATACCGGACTTTTCTGCAGATAATGATTCAAAAATTTGCAGATTTTCCGGAGGGTTGCTACAAGAGAAAAACAATAAGAATATCAGCAGCGTCCCTGATGACTGGATAATATACCTCATATGCTACAATTACGAACAGGAGTAATAAAAAAGCAAGTGACTATGTCACTTGCTTTTAACAAATTATGTTCTAAAATATTGATTAATAACCAGGATTCTGCCTGAGTGCTGCGGAAGCATCAATAGCCACCTGAGGAATCGGGAACCAAAGAAACTTCGAACCATCCTGGGCATAAGCGGCTTTTTCCCACCAGGCATCGCCCCACTTGCCAAATCTGATTTGATCCTGACGGCGTGTCATTTCAGCAAACATCTCACGGCCGCGCTCATCAAATAGTTTATCATCATCAAGCGCAGGAAAAGGATCTACACCGGCTCTTGCGCGGATTTGGTTTACAATGTCCAGAGACTCAGCGTTT
>CAYZWN010000122.1:0-13877 GCA_964482185.1 uncultured Roseivirgaceae bacterium | reverse complement strand
GAAAGGGAAGAATGCTCATAAAGCAATGACACGAACAGGCTCGACTGGTCATCAAGACTTACTTTATAATCTATATTCCCCGAATGAAAAATTCCGTATCGTGTATCGGTATTTGGGTTATAAATCCATTCTTCATCCACTGGTACGCCTGGTATGGGATTTTTATCAATATCACCATAAAAATTGTCATACACATAAAATGCGGATCTGCCTTCAGTCCGTCGGCCATAATAATAAGCTGCCGAAAGGGTTGAGTTTTTGGTGAGTTTAAAATCCAGGCCGTAATTGGCAGTATAGTTTTCGTAACTTTCTGGACGCTCACCACTGGCCACCATATGATAGTATGAACCATCACTTTGCAGCAAGCGGGCATCACCTGTTCTGTCGCCGTTCACATTCTTTTTATTGTAATAAAACCCACCGTAAAACGAAAGTCTGTTTTTGTTATAGACATAGTTAAGTCCGCCTCCATAGCGGTTGTCATTCATCCCATAGCCACTCAACGGATCATTTAATTCACCCCAAGGTGCGCCGCCTGCCAGGGCGTTGGCAGTAAGCGAAAGGCCATCCATAACTCGGCGTTTTGTGACGATATTTATGATACCACCCTTCCCCTGAGCATCGTACCTGGCACCAGGCACGGTAATCACTTCGATATTTTCAATTGCATCCGCCGAAAGTTGCGCCAGCAATACAGAGGGCTCCAATTGCGTGGGTTTTCCATTGAGATATACCATAAATTCGGTAGTGCCGCGCAGCGAAACATTGCCATCAGGCCCAACATAAATAGAGGGCAGCTTATTGAGCAGGTCAACGGCAGTGCCTCCTTTGGCTGTTTCAAATTCACTGGCGTTGTAGGTCCGTCTGTCCAACTCCGTTACAACAGAAGTGGCCGTGCCCTGTACCTGTATTTCCTCCAGATTGATGATTGCCGGCGCCAGATCGAAACTGACTGAGATATCCGGATTGAATTTATCAATGGTAACGGAAGAAAGGGTATCGGATTGTAACCAATGAAAGAGGTGACGAGATTGTATTCGCCATATGGGATTTTTGTGAGTTTGAATTGTCCGTTTTCGTCAGAGACATCTCCTGCAACTGAGCGGACATAATTGGTGCTGAAAAGCACTACATTGGCAAAAGGGACGTTTTCAGAATTTTGCTGATCTCTGATCACACCGGATATCGACCCGCGCTGAGCAGTCGAAAATTCTGCTACACTAAAAATCAACAGAAAACAAAACCCTCCAATTTTCATGATTGTCCTTAAGGTGGCCAACAACCTGATTCAAATAATTGTTGACCTCAAAAATAGGTAATTTGTTCCTAAATTTTTAAACTATCATCAAATCATAAGGGCCAATCGGATGTATCGCTAATCCGGCATGATCATTAAAGTACTTATTCAATATTCAACTGAAATTTTAATGGTTAAGTGCAAAATTTATAATAAAATCGCAAAGGGCTTAATGTGTAATTCCCAACATAAATTCAAGGGATTTCCATTCCATTAAAATCCCGGCGGAACCATCCCTTATTGAATAAGACCCTAAAAATTAATCATACCATGGACAGAAAAATCACACTCTGTATTACCTGTAGCCTGGATGGCAAAATTTCCCATAGCATTTTGCATTCATTTAAACCCGGGATTTTTAATTGAAGCGGTTTTCAATAAAACTGAATACCAAAAAAACCAAATAATTGATATTAATCCATACCTTGGAAGATTAACCATAATCTAACTCATTCAAAACCATGAACCTATCTTCCGGCGCTTTGCTCAATCCAATGAGCAAAAAACAGCGCATTCATTCTATTGATGTCCTGAGGGGCATTGCCGTATTTGGCATATTGTTGATGAACATCATAGGCTTCGGTCTGCCGATGCCATCCTATGGGGATCCGACAATTGCAGGCGGCTACACGGGAATCAACCTTTATACCTGGATTACCACAAACCTGTTTTTTGAAGGCACTATGCGGGCCATTTTTTCGATGTTGTTTGGAGCAGGATTCATCATCCTCACCAGCAGAAATGAAGACCGGGGCGCCGGACTGGAGGTGGCGGATGTACATTACCGCAGGGTGATCTGGCTGGTAATATTTGGGATTATCCATGCCTACCTTTTGCTATGGGTGGGAGAAATACTATTTGCTTATGGGCTCATGGGTCTTTTCCTTTTCCCATTCAGAAAGCTGGCGCCGAAGGTGCTATTCATTGCCGGAGTTGTACTTATCAGCCTGGGTTCTTTGTGGGATATTCTGGAACACTATACGTTGAAGGATACACATCAAAAGGCCATAATTGCAAGTGCAGAAAAAGAAAAAGGCAATGAAATTTCATTGGAATTGACCAGGGCACTGGAAAAGTGGGAGTCTAAAGTGAAAGACAGTAAACCAACCCCGGAGATAACTAATGAACGTATAGAATCCATGCATAAAGGATACTTTTCTATCGTGAAAACTCTGGCTCCGGTCAATTACAGATTTCACAAAACGTATCCTTACAGGTACGATGTTTTTGATGTGCTCAGCATGATGCTGATTGGAATGGCATTGTTCAAGATGGGTATTTTCAGCGCTTCCAAATCCTACCGGTTCTACTGGACCCTGGTGATTGTGGGATACGTTATCGGGGTTGCAGTGAATATTTTTGAGACCAAGCATATAATCGACAACAATTTCTCGATCATGTCCTTTTCCGAATCAGGCACAACCTATAACCTTGGAAGATTATTCACTGCCATGGGTCATATCGGGCTGATTATGCTCTTTTGCAAATCAGGCATTCTGAAATTCATCTCTTCACGCCTGGCGGCGGTAGGAAAAATGGCACTTACCAACTACATCATGCATACGCTGATCTGCGGCATTTTCTTCCTGGGCTTTGGTTTTAGTATGTTTGGGAAACTCGAGCGTCACGAACTGTACTTTGTTGTTTTGTCCATTTGGATTTTTCAAATGATCCTAAGCCCATTATGGCTTAAAAGATTTAATTATGGTCCGCTGGAGTGGGGCTGGCGATACCTGATCTACAAGCAATGGCCGCAACTAAAAGATGAAAACTACAAAGGGCAGTAAGCCCGGAATTACATCTATCAATGGCTGTGTATCTGAATCATCAGTTTCATTGACTTTAAACTCAGACCTCCTGACCTTTCGTAAATTGAATTGTCATAGTGTGCCTTCGTGTCTTTGTTAATCTCTGTGTCATGGGTATTTCACAAAGATTCTCAGAGAAAACTCAAAGATTCACAGAGAAATGACGACTACTTTAGTTCACGAGGAACATAGGATAGAATTCATTGTCAAGGGTCAAATCAGGAGTTCAGAAACTAAGGATCAGATTTAAAAAAAAGGTCTCAGAAGCAATTCCTGAGACCTTTGTGGTTTTAAGTCTTTAATCCCTATTCCCGATCCATGTAGCATTTCCGGCCGCTCACACACCTGCCTGGCTCAACAGGGCCATTGTCATCGGGGAGGCCCTTGAGCACGGCATCTTTAAAACTTACAGCAGGGACTTTTTTGTTGGTGCTATAAAACCGATGAAAGTGCCTCCATCAGTAGTACCGATTTATTAAAATTATACTCTTCCGCATTTTTCTTCCATCCAACCTCAACTTTACGAATAGGCTGCCCGGTCAGCATCCCAATTTGCGCATTGGTTAGTGGCTCCGAGGCATTGGACATCATAGAGAAATTACTCGTCGCATATTTTTTTTCGGTGCGTTCATCGCCCATAACTATTTCGACCATTTGTCCATCGTAAAAGGTGAATTTCACCTTGGTTCCTTTGGCGAACCATCCAAAATAGCGCTCAGAGTCGATTACAGGGAACTCCCAAGCAAAATGAACTTTCACACGACCAAGGTCGTTGGAGCACCTCAACTTGCATCTGATTTTTCCTCCTGCTTCACCAAAAAACTTTATAAGTCTGGGACTGGCCAAATAAAACAGCTCTTCCGGATTGGTGGCAACGATTTTGGTGGCATCAACAACAATGAGTGGTGCTGCTATTACTGCCGTTGTTACAGTAGATTCCTCTACCACCGCTACAGATTTTTCGTCATACTTCCAGGTTCCATTGTCGAAAAGTAAAACTCTATTTCCACTTTCGGTGGTAGCGCGAACCTGGGCAAAGGCCACATCACTTAAGGCCAGTATTGTGACGGTGAAAAAAAAAGTCCGAAGCATAATTTTAGGCTTTTAATTGACAAAAAGAATTTTCCTGTCGGCAATTTGCAGAAATTTAAATACTACAAACTTAAGGACATCAAAATATGAAAAACATGACTTTTTCCAAGGTCAAACATAACTTTTAATAAACCTCCATTAAAGTGACTTATGGCATAACCAATCAGGTTTTTGGGAAAGAAAATAATGAAATCAGAAACCTTTTTTATTGATATGCAGTCCGCTGGACACTTTCTTTTTCTCTTTTTGAACGGACTTGCCTTTTTGGAAGGAATAGTTGACTGTAAGCCATATAGGCAACCTGGACATGCTGATCTGCCCGATAGATCTTTGGTAAAACTGATCTCCCCTTGTCTCCAATCCAGAGTAGGTAAATCTTCGCGAAAAAGGCAGTGCAGAAGTCAGCCCTACTTTCCATTGATTGCCCAGCTTTTTCTCCCCTGCGACAAAATACAGAGGGCCACTGAAGAAATCAGATTGGATATCATTGACCGGTGAAAGGTACCTGAACCGAAGGGTAATGGTAATATCCTTTTCCAATGCCAACATACCGGATAATCCAGTCTCAATGGCCAAGCGGTCATTTGCGGGAAAGCCTGCAGTATTATTCCCGACTCCCCTACTGTGGAAAATCCTGACCATATGGTTGATAGAAACCGATTTACTAAGGCGCATGGCACCACTGGACTGCAAGCCCGTCTGATATAAATCTCCCAGGTTGGCATAGGTGACCTCCATCAAACCGGCAGTATTGAGCCGATGGAGGCTGTTGATCATGTTGCTTCTTTTTTCAAAGAACAAAGCATTCATCAACATCAGGTTGCCTGTATTCCAGGTATGTTCCAGATTGGCTTCTTGGCGGATATATGGCTTCAATTCCTGATTTCCAAAAGAAAGGGTATAGGGATCCAAAAATGTCACAAAGTTGTTCAGCTGATGAAATAAAGGATAGACGATACCTGAACGGATAAAGAGTCTGGCAGAATGTCTTTCATTCCAAACATACCCGATTCTTGCATTCGGCAGAAAATATAGATTATTGTTTTCTTCTTCCTGATTCGCTGTTTGAATTTGAATATGCTCGGCCCTGATGCCCAATTCCCCTTCAAATGCATCCTTTTTCCAATTTATCGAACTGTAAAGTGCCTGGATCCTGCTGCTAAAATCAAAGCTGCTTTCATGACCATTCCCAAATTCATGCTGCTGAAGCTGAAAGCCTGATGACAGCCGCATACCTGGAATTATCCCTGTTCTGAAATCAATCCTCAAATTGGAGACCGCTTGTTCGGGCCTGATGTGGTTGACAAAGCTTTCATCTTCATGAAGGAAAGTTAGCCTGTTTTCACCCTTCAGCCGGCTATGGGTCCAATCTAAAGTAATCCCCTGGCCTTTTTCCGGATCAAATTCATGCTGTAGAAAAAGGGCTGTTGTCAAAGACCTGTTATTATCTTGCTCCTGCCTTTGGGCAGTCCATGGCTCCATTTGATTTTTTTGAAGGATGACATCCCCATTATGGGTCTCTGAAAACCAACCTGCCGACAGGTAGCCATGAACCAAAGTGTTTGGACCAAGGGCATATTCCAATCCTTGGTGGAAATTGTGGGAAAGGCTCCTCTGTCGGGTATTTTGATCCATCAGAATTTTACCCTCTTCAAAAATCTCCCGGACATAACTTTGATTCACATTAAAAATACTGAAGGCTCCATTGTAGCTGGTATAGGCATGAAATTTCGGAGCATAAAATGACAGGCTTGCTGTGGGGAAACTGTAGATTTCTTTGCGAGAAATAGGTAATTCCCCATACACCATTCCTGAAAAACCACTTTCCCGTTCTACCAACAGGATATGGATGACCGCATCAGCATCTGCTGCAAACCTGGCCGAAGGATTCAAAATCACTTCAATTTTATCAATTTGTTCAGCCCGTAACTGCTGCACATAACTCTGCTCCCTTTCAGCACCATTGACAAAAATCAGAACCTTATTTTTCCCACTTATCCGGATGCTTTGGTTAAAATCCACAAATACCCCGGGTATCAAGTTCAGGATATCCATACCGGTATTGGAAGCAGCCACATGTTGCCTGTTGATCAAAAAGACTGCTTTTTCACCCTCTGTATTTCCTTTTACTTTTTGACCTTCTACTACTAAGGTTTCCAAAAGCATTTCCGCTTCCTGGATATAGACCTTTCCCACATTTAAGCTTCCGGAAGCTTCCAGAGGTAAAATAAGGTTTTCAAAACCCATGTAACTGAATTTCAAAAAGGAAAAATAATCCATTGTAAAAGGTAGCTGAAAGAAACCATGGATATCCGTAATGGCGCCAGCTATAAATACTGAATCGGGAAGCTGGAACATAGCTACGTTGGCGAAAGGAACAGGCTCTTCATTGGAAGCATTGAGCAAAGTGCCTGTCAGTTTTTCTGTAGACTGTGCTTTGGTTTGAACAGAAATAGCCAGGATGGTGCAGAAGATGACTATCGCTAAATGTTTAGGGGAAATGGCTTGTGTTTTCATGACCTTTTGATCCGTTATGTGTACAGAGCAAAGGAAGTGAAGGCTTTTGAAAGGGCCGAAAAAGTGGTACAGATGCCAATTTTTTGGGTTGAGGAGCAAGAAATCCTACTGACTTGTTACCAGAAGCAAGAAATTGTGCTGAATGGTTTATCTGAATTGGGAGAATTTCTCTTCGAATTCTTTGACTTTATTGCGGGAAACCGGAATTTCCAGATCCAGGCCATTCAGACGCAAGTGGTATCCCAATGAGTTGCCTTTTTTATGGGTGATTTTTTTGAGATTGACCACAAAAGCACGGTGAACTCTCAATAGACATTCATGGATTTTGAGTTGCTCTTCAATTTCATTCATGCTATTGCGTATGATTTTTTTCTGGAGTTTGCCCTCCTGAAACAGACAAAATACCACATAATTTCCCTCAGAGCTGACACATAGGAGTTCGGACAAATAAAAGTCCAAGGACTCCTTTTTAAGTTTGGAATTGATGTTGACAATTTGCTCATCCATTGGCTTTTCTGAAGGTGTACGTTTAAAAAATTCCTCCTGAATGGGCAAAGTACTGAACCAAAAAGTAGCATGTATCAGGCTGAAGAAGAAATAAGGCAAAAAGCAGATGAATACTGCATATTTGAAAGAGTCCAAAAAAGTGGACAGATTCCACCTATCTGCTGCCGGTTCCAGCAGAAATGCGGCAAAATATATGGCCAGGCCCATCGCGAACAGAACAATGGCAAATGCCAACAATTCCTTTCGTATGGTCCAGGAACTATCATTTTTATGGATAAAGGGATGAATAAACCAGGCAGTAACTGAAAAAACGGCTCCACCGACAAGCAAACCATAGACTATCAATTTCCCAATAAAAATCCGGCCCTCCTCTACTCCTGTGGCAAAGGGAGTATAAATTAACATGAACAAAAACCCGAAAACGGTAACAGCCACAAAAGCCACCCAAGGTTTTTGGAGTAAAAGGTTTTGGGGGATTTGTTTTTTCAACCAGTCGGAAAGCATATGAATGGTAAGTATAAACCTTTATCAGGTAAAATAATAAGCAAGCAGAAAAGTTTCGTCTGGCACTGTCCTGCCATGATTTCATACTGAATGTTGTGGCACGTAACTATTTCGTCCAGCTCATCATTTTGATTCCAGTCAGGCGTTCGAAGTGTTTTTCGTTGTTAGTGACCAGGGTCAGGCCATTCGCAATAGCCGAAGCACCGATCAATTAATCAAAATCATCAACCGGTCTCCCTTCTTCTTTAAGTCGAGCCTTTTCATTGGCAAACGTGTCCAAAGCATCAAATACTGGCAGGATTTGAACGCCAGACAAAAAGTTAGAAAGTGTCTTGTTATTGCGTTCCGGAGTGGCGCTATTGGCAACTCCATATTTTAGTTCTGCTAGTGTGATTTCGGAGATAAAAAGGAAATCTGGCGCTATCGATTCGGATTTCTCATCTAGCCCGAATCGCCCCTTCATGTAATAAATACAGATATTGGTATCAATCAGATATTTCAAAGTTCTTCAATCTGCCGGTTGGTATTTCTACTGTTTCGAATGAGCTCGATCAAATCTTCTGCTGATTCGTCTGAGTTCCATGCCCCAAAAGCGGATTTCATTTTTGATTTTGCAGAAACACGAGACTTTACAGATCTCGAAAGTCGATCAATTAGGTTCGACTTCATGGTAGGGTTAAGCCGTTCAAGTAGGCCAAGATAGTTATTCAATATTTTTTTATCAACTGCATCCATATTGTAAAGGTACGAAAATATTCTGTTCGGGATATGAGCCACAATGGTTCGCGGCTATGAGCAGTTGAGGATTACTTGCCCTAACTTTTCGGTTTTTTCAGCATTATGGCCAACTTCATTATACACGGAACTATTCCGCTTATTCGTTAGTTCCAGTAAATGGAACATTTTCTCCAAAACCGTGATTTTCCCATAAAAACAAACTTTATGATGAACTTCATTATTTGTTCTATTCCGACTATACAACATGGGTTATTATAGCTGTAAATCATCACCCCCCACAGAATTGGCAGCAAATTGCCTTTGAGCGGATGGGTATTCAACCCGGGGTATGCAAATGCTGTGGCGGCTCGATGCTCATTGTCCAGATAATCCCTGACCAGTTTCATAAAGGTAAACGCACATCACAACCAGCGCACAAAAAAGCAACCTGCTCTATTACAAATTCTTAATCATCTGGTTGTTGCGACCATGGGAAGGGCATGCCCTGGCAACACCGTTTTACGGATTAATTGCCATCAAAAAGCTTCTGATAGTCCCAAATCCGAGGCTTTACCCTGTCATGGTCTGGCCATATGCTGTAATTCCATTGAAATATCAGCCAATTGTCTGGCATCAGGTCATCTGATGAAAAAAACAATTCCACACTTATATTAAGGTGTCTGCAAAAAATCCGGTATAGTTCAACACAAAGCACAACTTGTCCCGTACTTGATTCTGGATATTTGGCTATCGCCAAAAACGATGCTTAAGTGTTGTGCGTTCGCTTTTTTTACTTCGTTAATATTTTCGTCAATTCTTTTTTATATTCTTCATTATCTGTCATACCGTTATGCCTTTGTCCTTTGAGTGTTATTAATGTGTCTTGTTTTTTAAATTCTTCTCTAAGTTTCAGTGAAGAACTATAATGAATAACCTCATCAGCGTCTCCGTGAAAAATAACAACTGGCATTTTGCAATTTTTCATATACTCATTTGTCGCAAATTTGTATCTTAAAATAAATGTCGGAATAAATGAAAAGCGCTGTTTCATCATATCTGTCAAGTTATAATAAGGTGCTTGCAAAATTAAAAGTTTTGGATTATTTGTCGAAGCAAGTTTTGAAGCAAGACCAGTTCCTATTGAATATCCTAATACAATTATTTTGTCTTCGCTGTAACGTTTCTTTAACTCGTTGTAAGTGATTTGATTGTCTTCAAACAACTGGTTTTCTCCATTTATTTTCCCATCACTTTTTCCAAAACCTCTGTAGTCAATTATGAACACGTCATAATTCAAATCTGTGTAAGTTTTTGCAACGTTTCCCCACGAACTTAAATTTCCTGCATTTCCGTGTAAATAAAAAATGAGTCCTTTAGAATTGTCAGTTTTAAATAAAATCCCATTTAATAATTTTCCGTCTGAAGCTTTAATATTTAGTTCTTCAAATTCTTGCCCAAATTCAAAAGTGTAATTTTTGTCTAAATGTTGAGGAAAGAAAATTAATTTCTCTTGTGAGAAATATAGAAGTCCACACAATACAATATAAAGTCCGAAAACAATTATTAGTGTTTTTAAAAGTCTTTTTTTCATTCGTAGGTGTTTTTTGCGAAATGACACACACGGTTTCGGGCTTTGTGTTGGTGGGCTTTTGGAACACCAAACTGTCTGCCCCCACTATGTTTATTAATTGCTCAAATGTTTCTATTCGTACTATCCGCCCACTAACGCAAAACCCGTGTTGGGCTTTCGTGCTTTCACTTATTCATTTTTTTGTCATGTTCGACACTATGTCAAAGGTCAACTTCCGATAGTCATTTGTCAAGGTTCATCTCTGTCAATTGGTTGTCAAGTGCTACGAAAGTAATTCCCTGTCATGCTTTCAATCTTCCAGTTCTAATCTTTCACCCATGCTTTTTTGTCTAACAATCATTAAATACTTTCGTCCTTTTGAAGGCAATTAGTTGCTTGAAGATTTAAATTTCATTAAGAAATAAATTGAACCAATGGTTATCAATGAGTGCACAATTATTCCTGGAATCAATTTGCTTATTGTCAATACGCCTTGACTAATTCCCATTAAGTCCACAATTAAGCTCAAAACATGAAATGCACCAGTAAATATTAATACTGCCTTTAAAGTATTTGAGTTGATATCATTACGAACCAAATAATTCAAAATTGCAGAACTTAAAGTAATCGCACCTAACCAGCGAAAAACTATCGAGTTTTCAACATTAGCTGTCAAGCCAAAAGTCTCTGCCGCTTTGTCCGGCAAAAAAAGTGTCATTCCACCAAATAGAGCAGCAATAGCTGCTGTCGCGAGTAAAAATTGTTTTTGTTTCATTTTTTTAATTTTTTCCT
This sequence comes from uncultured Roseivirgaceae bacterium, assembly GCA_964482185.1. GTDB lineage: Bacteria > Bacteroidota > Bacteroidia > Cytophagales > Cyclobacteriaceae > JAAUQL01. Next base: position 3,073 of record CAYZWN010000122.1, on the reverse strand, counting down.
GGTGCTTACTCTATTCGGTTTTCAGCGTCCCCGTTATTCAATTGTCAAAATTAATTTTCTAGCTCATAAGTTTGAATCGTCCTTGTCCAAGCATGCCGCACAACTTCATTATACACGGAACTATTCCGCATATTGACTTAGTCCGGTAATTTAAACATTTTCTCCCTCAGTCGCTCGGCTGTGCCGGGTGACAAATATGATTGAGGCATCTTGCCGATTTGCCGAATTGGTTTTAGATTGATGAAATCGTCATTTAATTATGTTTCCACGGTGAACTATCCTGAAATTATTGATCAAAAGATTGAGTAAATTCATAATAATCCTGTCGAGGCAGGATTTGTAATAAATCCTGAGCCATGGTATTATAGCAGTGCTTGCACGGTTTTGCCATTAAAAGTACCGGGGGCATGAGCCAGAGTCTTAAAATATAAAGGTCACTCGGCACAGCCGAGCGACTGAGGGGGATTGATGGGAGCTTGATGAGAGGTAGGTTGAGCAAGCGCTCCAGGGAGGGGAATGTTCAAACGCAATACTTAATACTTTGTTGGTCAGGTTGGATTTATCCATATAATTTTTAAGCCAATAATCTCATATACCTACTCAACATCCAAAGCCGTTTCTTTGTCATGCCGGCTTTTCCAGGTAGGAACGCGCTGTGATGGAGAAAACCTCCTGCGACGGTTGCCAGAGCTTTTCCTTGAAAGGAAAGGTTTTGTCAAATTCATTTACTTTTTCCGGATCGAGGCTGAATGCTTCACTACATATGAAGGTTCCATTTTTTCTTTTGAACACATCTTTCTGTAATTCAAGGACCAACTGGCCTGCCGGGTACTTGCCTTCGGAATTGGTGATTGAAAAATCGACGGTGTTTTTAAAGCCATGTTTGCAATAATTGTATGGGTGCCCCAGGATAATAATAGCCCTAAAGCCCAAAGCCCTGGCAATCTCTTTGGTATGATTGATCAGTGCTGATCCAATGCCTCTGCCCTGGTATGACGGATGCACACATACAGGACCGAACGTACAAGTATTGACCAATTCGACGGAAGTTTCTTTGACATAGGATTTAGTGTACATGATGCTTCCGACAACCTGGTTGTCGACTTCAGCGACGAAGTCCAACTCTTTAATGAAATCCTGGTGGGTGCGAAGTATATGAACGAGATAATGTTCTTCGCAACCTGGAAAGTAAAGATTCCAGAAGGCTTCCCTGTTTAATTCCTCCACCTTTCGGAAATCGGATTCCAATTCTCTTCTGATGATCATATTCGTTGGCATTGTGGGGTGTTCTATTTCGGTTTTTATTTATAGCTCTCAGCGGCAACGGCTTCGGATAAAGCAGCAACGGTTACGCGTATGGCTTGTGGCGGCTTCGAAGCGCTTGCCTTCCCCCCGAGACTAACTTAGCTACGGAGCAAAAACCTTGCTTGTAACCGTTCACCCGCCATAAGCTATATGCAGTGTGCGTTTGTGCATTATTTTTTCTTGTTTAATTTCAAATCAAGGTTCAGCGAATCAGCAATCTTTGTCATATAGCTTTTTGTCTGTTTACTCTTTTCTTTATTTTCAATCGCCTTATTTAAGTTGCAGCCAAATTTATGTGCTTCCTGTAATTTATCCAATGGTAACAATGCACAACCGACACAGTAAAAACTCTTTGAACGTCCATCATCAAATTTAGTCAGTAAGTCATTTAATATTTCAATACGCTTGCTTTGATTCTCGATAAACTGTTCAATCCCATTACTCTTAATATTGTAAAGATTTGCAAAAACCTTTTTATGTGTAACAAATGAATCATACCCGTCTTTTTCTGAGTCAAATCGTTTGCATGGATAATCATTACAGTCAGAACATATCTCAAGTCCATTTTTAATAACACAACAGGTTAGAAAGCCACATGAAGGATGCTTTTCTTTAAAATTCAGTCCGCCACAACCAGGGCAAGCAGAATCGCCATTTGTATGAAATTTTGGACATAACCCACAATCTATTCCACAACAACCAATAGTATCATATTTTCTTAGTTTATCAGTCATGATTTTGCTGTGTCGGGTTTTCTTGCATTCTGACTAACGTTTGCGTAAAATACTAAATATCAAATAATTATAAATATCATTATTCCAGTTTTCTTCAAAAGACCCGACCTTCCGTTAGCACCGGGAATTAATGGTTGAACTATATGGGGGATTGGCTACGGTCACATATATGAAATTTTGGGGGCTTCGAGAGTCAGAATTATCGGCCAACACAAAAATTTATGCGGAGCACAAAAACTAATGTAAGCACTTAACCCCCAATATTTTATATATGATGTTGCCAACTGGCTTTTTTATCAATAATCAATAGCATCAGATTCAATTGGTTAAATGTCCAAATAATACAAGGAATTAATATCTGTTACACCATTTTTAAACAAAAGTCTTTAACATGCATTCGATTGATTCCCTTATACGTTGATATTTCAGTCAATTCATCCATTGTCACAACATATTTTGGAAAGTTATCCGATATTTCCAGTAAATTTCCGTATTCTCGATTTATAGTTCCCTCATTTGTTAACATGTAAGCAACTTGAACATAAATTTTTTCTCCAGCCTTTTGTGCGATAAAATCAATTTCTTTCTTCCCCTCTTGCCCAACAGTTACCGAATATCCTGCCATTCGTAAGTGAAGATAAACAACGTTTTCCAGGATTTTATGAATATCACTTGTCTTATATCCAATAATTGCATTACGAATACCAATATCTTCAAAGAAATACTTTTCTCCTATTTCAAATATTTTTTTGCCTTCTATTCCTGTTCGCTTTACTTTGGAAATCAAAAATGATGTTTCAAGATATCCAAGATAATCTATAACAACCTGGGTTGAAATATTTACTTTTTGAGACTTTAGATAATCACTGATTTTCTTAGAGGATACTATACTACCTATATTGTCTGCTAAAAAAGCAATCAGATTTTCTAAGAATTTTACATTTCTAATTTTAAATCTTGTAACAACATCTTTGAGCAGTATGGTATTATAAATGCTTGTTAAATACTCATATGCAACTTGTATTTCAGTATTT
>CAYZWN010000121.1:0-13888 GCA_964482185.1 uncultured Roseivirgaceae bacterium | reverse complement strand
ACCTTGACTCTGATGAAGTGAAGCAATATTTGCAGTTGGACAAGCTGGTCGAAGCCATGTTTTTCGTTGCCGGTGAAGTTTTTAACCTCAGGTTTCAGCCTGCACCAGAAGGATCTGTACCTGTCTTTCATGAGGATGTAAAGGTTTGGGAAGTTCATAATAAAGCCACGGGTGCACTTGTAGGTCTATGGTATCTTGATCCTTATGCAAGAAAGGGCAAGCGCTCAGGTGCATGGGCAACAACTTATCGCAGCCACTCCACTTTTGACGGCGAAAAAAACGTTTTATCTTCCAATAATTCAAACTTTATAAAACCCGCGCCCGGAGAGCCGCTTTTAATAAGCTGGTCGGATGCCGAAACACTTTTTCATGAATTTGGGCATGCATTACATTCATTGAGTTCGAATGTTAAGTATCCGACCCTGAATGGTGGTGTGCGGGATTTTATCGAACTTCAGTCACAGTTGCTCGAAAGATGGCTGAGCACAGATGCGGTTTTTAATAATTATCTGGTACACTATGAAACCGGACAGCCTATGCCGGCAGACCTGATTGCTAAAATCAAGAATGCCTCTACATTCAATCAGGGTTACGAGACAGCCGAATACCTCGCTTCAGCGCTTGTGGATATGATGTACCACACCATTGACGATCCGACTGGTCTGGATGTTGCGCAATTTGAAAAAGATGCGATGGCTGAGCTGAATGCTCCCCGCCAGATTGTGATGCGGCACCGCTCACCACATTTCAGTCATATTTTCTCCAGTGAAGGCTACGCAGCCGCATACTACGGTTATATCTGGGCCGATGTGCTCACTTCGGATGTGGCAGAGGTATTTGCAGAAGCTCCGGGAGGTTTTTATGATCGGGATGTAGCAGAGAGGTGTGTTAAGTATTTGTTTGCGCCAAGAAATGCCATCGATCCTGCTGAGGCATACCGGATGTTCAGGGGACGTGATGCTGAGATCGAACCCCTGATGCGCGACAGAGGCTTTGCCGATAAGTAAGATGGTCTGATTCGTTTTATTGTAATATTTAAATTAATAAGTGCGTGTATATAAGCCTGGCGCGTTCTTTTTGAGCGCCAGTAAAACCTCGAATCACAAATTAATTCGCAAATTTCAAGTCCGGTAAGTCCAAAACCTGTTTGGCTTTTGAAATTTTAACTATTGGGATTTATTTGGTTTTTGCTGAGTCATATCCATTTTTCACAGATTGACACGGATTTTCTCAGATTGTATCTGTGTTAATCTGTGATCTCTGTGGTGAACTATTTGAAATTTGATCCATTGGGATTTATTTGGTTTTTGATGCCTGGGATTTGGGTTTTCTACCTTAACATTTACCAGTGACTATTGACCTATGACTTTTGACCATGACATTCATTAGATGCATTTTAATAACAGACTTGGGTCAAAGTTTCCCGGTTTAAAGTTTCATAAGCTCCATCAGAAAATTATTATCTGAATGATCCGATGCCCAAAGACATAAGTGTTGCTACAATCGGGATAATGAAAAGGAGTATTAATTCAAGACGCAGACAGAAAAAAACGATGGATGGCACCCTGATCTCAGTATTCAAATCATTTCCTTTCCGGTGTTTCAGGAAAAAAATTGTCGGATAGGCTGAGAGCAGGCCCAGCACAACAAACAAAGTGAGCTTGGTATGAAAGAGCCAGTTTTTAGTGTAGAATTCAGCGGGTTTCCCCACCCAAAACCACAAAATTACGCCGCCAATGAGTGCCAGAATGGCTCCCAGGCCATAAATTCCATCCACTATGGCAATTTTCTTTATTTGGCCTCTGGTCATGGATTTGGAAACCATAAATTGCTCAGCCACTATCGCGCCGACCACGGCGAAAACCGCGATAAAGTGCAGGTATCTTGTCAGGACTATTTCGGTCATAGTTGTTAATCTTATCTGATTTTATTTAACGCTCGAAAAATGACTAAAAATTCAATGATTTCATAGCATGAAAAGCTTTAGTAGAGGAAAAAGTTTAATCCCACCAAATATATTGTGTTAAGAAAATTTCTCTAAATGAAGGTTTTCTAATACCCAGCAGTTCACGGCAGAGGTAGCAGACGACTGCTAAAGGCCGGATTTAAGGTATTTTAATATCCGGTAAGTAGGAAGGGGCCTGGATTTCTGTTGGCGTGAGCGCTGCTTTATCGCTGTTTTCTTTAGGTGCATGATGGTATCCCATCATCAGAGCAATCATCACAATGAGTATCCTGACTGCATGGATAATGGTATTACTTTTGGTAATGACTTCCAAATTGTTGATAAATAGCCCAATCGAATCCCTGGTTTCTAAATATTTCTGACTCAGAAATAATGGTAGTCTTGCTTTAATCGTCATAAAAAAAATATGTATAGATATTGCTTGATACCTCAAATATTTAAATTGTAACCAGGATTAATTAAATTAATTATTGAATAAGTGCAATTAACAAGATGTTTTAGTAATTTCAGGGCTCAAATTATTTTTAATTTCTCTTTGAAGAAAAATCCAGGTTACCAATGCGGAGAGTATATCGGCAATAGGGAAAGCGTACCAGATTCCATTCACGCCGTAAAAACGGGGCAATATCAGAACAAGCGGAATAAGAAAAAATCCCTGTTTGGTCAGTGTAAGCAACAAAGCGGGAAGGGCCTTACCTATAGCCTGAAAATACCCGGATCCTACCATTTGCACTGCGATCAATGGAGACATTAGGAACACGAAAACCAGGGCATAGGAACTTTCACTGATCAGCACATCATCTGTTGTAAAGGCCATGACTATTTTATTAGAAAATGCAAGGATTAATACTAAGATCGATCCTGCGAGCGATAATGCATATTTAATAGATGTGGTGATGCTTTGACGTACCCTCATGATATTCCTTGCTCCATAATTGTAGCCTGCAATTGGTAAAAATCCCTGAACGATTCCTATCACGGGAAACAATGCAAACATCATTACGCGGTTGACTATCCCATAAACAGAAATGCCCATTTCGCCGGCGTAGCTAAACAATGAATGGTTCAGTACAACTATAAGCAAGCTTACAGAGCTTTGCCGCGCAAGGGTTATGCTGCCGATACTAAAAATATCTTTCAAAATCAGAAAGTCAATTTTGAAATACTTTAACACAAACCTGATTTCGCTGTCACCCTTGAGAAAAAATCTTAGGGCATAAAATGCGCTGATGCCATAAGAGATGGTTGTGGCCCATGCTGCACCACTCAGACCCATTTTGAATCCGATAATAAAAATCGGATCCAGGATGATATTAATCACCGCGGGAATCACCATAATATACATCGCTACTTTTGGCCTGCCCTGTGCCCTGATTACATTATTTGACATCATAGCCCAGGCCAAAAACGGCACACCGTAAAGTATGACTATGAAGTACTCGCGGGCTAAGGGAAGAATATCTCCTTTTCCGCCAAAAATGGCAAGAATTTCCTCGTCATAAATAAATCCCAGAATCACCAGTATTACCGCGAAATGTAATGTGGCATTTACCATATTCCCGAATGTTTTCAATGCCCGCTTTCGGTCTCCTGAGCCCAAGGCCCTGGAAATGACCGAAGCGCCGCCGACACCGATAGCCATACCGACCGAGGAAATAAGGAATGAAATCGGCATGACGACGGTGATGGCCCCGATAGCTAATGGGCCGATCCATCTGCCGACGTAGATTGTATCTACAATTGAGTAGATTGACATGATAAGAAATCCAATGGAAGCAGGAACAGACTGTTTGATCAAAAGCTTGCCAATGCTTTCTGTGCCTAATTCCTCCGATTTTTGGGTCATGCTGATGAAGATTATTTCTGATTGAATGGGCAACTTAATAATTTCAGAGCCAATTCACCTAAGAATTGAAGAATAGATTTTTGCTAAAAGGTCAGGCGGCAATTGGCCATGGTGAGCGGAAAAACGATAAGCGCGCATTCAGAGGTTGGCGTTTTAATGTTTGAATGTAAAATGACTATATTCACAACGATTTCAGCATGATAAGATTATGAACAAACAGACAGGTAACCGCAACTCATATGTGATGGGTTTAACGCTGGTGGCTACATTTGGTGGATTACTTTTTGGTTATGACACGGCAGTTATTTCGGGTGCTGTGGGTTCATTGCAGGCATTTTTTATTGATTCATTAAATCTTGAAATTGGTGAAGCTACGGCTGTCGTAAAGCAGTACAGGGTTACTGTGTATGTAGCCATATATGCTTTATTAATCTCAATTGGGGCAGTTCTTGTCAAACTCCTTGGAATGACAAAAGGTGTCATTTTCACCATCATTGCAATTGCAGTTTCCACATATGTCATCTCCTTAAATTTTGCCGGAGAGCCGTTGCTCGACAGTAATACGGCCAACTCACTCAAAGGCTTCACTATTTCAAGCGCTTTGATTGGCTGCATCATCGGAGGCTCAATGGGTGGGATGATTTCCCGGAAGCTGGGTCGTAAAAACGGATTGGTTCTGGCTGCCTTGCTTTTTACGATATCTGCCATAGGCTCCGCTATCCCTGAATACCTCAATTTGCTTAACGTTCAGCCCATTACAAGTTTTATTATTTACAGAATAATTGGCGGTGTAGGGGTAGGTATGGCATCGATGCTGTCCCCAATGTACATCGCGGAGATTGCGCCGCCAAATATTCGCGGCCAACTTATTTCCTGGAACCAGTTCGCTATCATTTTTGGAATGCTGGTCATCTATTTTGTTAACTACTTCATCTCACTTCAGGGAGATCAGGAATGGCTTAATCAAACAGGGTGGAGGTGGATGTTTGCTTCAGAGACCATACCAGCCGGATTGTTTTTGCTGTTGCTGTTTTTTGTTCCGGAAACGCCCCGTTATATGGTTATGAAAGGGCGGGATGATGAAGCCTTAACCATACTTGCAAAGCTGAATGGCGTTGAAAAATCAAAAGGAATATTTTCTGAAATCAAGGAATCTTTAAGAATTACGGATGCGCCATGGTTGTCATATGGCTGGATGCTTATACTCATTGCTATATTTTTGTCTGTTTTTCAACAGTTTGTAGGTATCAATGTCGTGTTGTACTACGCTCCTGAGATATTCAGAAATATGGGCAGCAGCACGGAATCTTCTCTGTTGCAAACCATAATCGTTGGGACGGTTAATTTGTCGTTTACCGTTCTGGCAATTTTTACGGTAGATCGCTTCGGCAGAAAACCATTGCAAATCATTGGCGCAATAGGAATGGCTTTGAGTATGACGGCGCTTGGTTTTTCATTCTATTTCGACCGGCTTGGGATTGGGGCACTCTTTTTTATGTTAGTTTACACTGCTTCTTTTGCGATGTCCTGGGGCCCGGTAACGTGGGTGCTGCTTGCTGAAATTTTTCCCAACAGAATCCGTGGTGCCATGTCGATTGCTGTTGCAGCACAATGGATTGCCAATTTCGTGATTTCATGGTCTTTCCCGATGATGAATGATAATAAATGGCTAAATGAGCAATTTAACCATGGATTCGCTTTCTGGATATATGGTCTCATAGGTGTTATTGCTGCTGTTTTCGTTTGGAGAACCGTTCCTGAGACCAAGGGAAAAACCCTTGAAGAGATGGAAGATTTGTGGAGTGCCTAAATTTGACTTATGACAGAAAAACCAAAAGATAGTTTGATCGGGCTGGCAAAAGAAGCCAGTAAAATGTCCTATTCTCCATATAGTCGTTTTCCGGTAGGTTGCGCAATCAAAACTATGGAAGGTAAAATTTTTACTGGATGTAACGTGGAGAATGTATCATTCGGTTTGTCAAATTGCGCGGAGCGTTCTGCAGTATTTAGCGCTGTATCAGCGTGCGGACCAACTATGCGTATTGAAGATGTTGTGATCTACACGCCAACTGATGTGCCTATTACACCATGTGGAGCCTGTCGCCAGGTATTGAGCGAATTTGGCAGTAAAGACATGGAAGTAAAATGTATTTGCAATGGTGGCGAAACAGTAAAATATACGCTCAATCAATTAATTCCTGATCCACCGGCGATAATAATAAAAAATGATAACGACCGTTCAAAGTGACTAAACTCTGCAGAAATCCATGATTTAGGTCAGATATTCGATTAATTACCATTTATCTTCTCACTTTAACTCCTGGGGCTCATTGGTAGTTGATTTGTTAATTTTGATTTTTCGGATGTCAGGATTTTACTTTCCAAACCGGTATCCAACATTAAATTTTAGTTTTCCAAAGGTTTGCCTCATTGCTAATTCTCTTTGTAATGGCATCTGATTGATGTCGCCTATCAATTGCACACCACAAAAGAATTTATCAGCGTTGTATCCCAAAGAATTCATTGAAATAAAGCTAAACGAAACCTTGGTGCTGATGGGCTTTTTGATATCCGTTTTGAAATCACCAAGCGCTACATCTATTCCGGGGATCGCGCTCAGCGTGAGGTAAAATTTTCCATGCAGCACGAAAGTGTACATATAACCCAGATTAACCCCGACATCCGAAGAATAAATATTCGTAAGATAAGCATCCTGGCTAAAATGTGGTTTTGCGCTTTCCGGAACAACAGAAGAATCTGCATCCATGGTAAAAAGCTGGAACTTCGCACCCAATAACCAGCTTCCCGCACTTTTTCGCTGTATTTCATTCTGGATAAAAGGGGCCTTGAGCGAAAACTGATCATAGTTGTAAGCAAAAAGATATTGCAATCCCATTGCGGCAGTACGAATATCACCCCGGATTTCATTTTCCGGCTGCGAATCAACCGGAACGCCATTTACTTCTGACAATTGATACCCGTAATAATACTGATATGAGGCAGAGAGGTAATGCATACCACCGAAAACTGTGGCCTGAAAATCAAATGTTTCTTTATTTTCGAAATCTGAATTTTCGGATATTCCAAAGTTAAATGCCAGATCAATGGCAAACCATTTATAGGCAATTCCAAACCCGAGATTTACTTTTTTATCAGGCCTGTAAAGCAGGCTGGCATCCATTTCCTTATCATTAAGCGAGAAATTATTGAACTTATGGATGGCTAATAATCTGAATGTAAACTTGTCGGCATAGCTCTTTATATAAGTACTATCATGATTGCGGTAGAGCAGGAATTGAGTAAAATCCTTGACCTTTTGAGATATGCTGTCTTGATTGATAACCTGTGCTGATGCACTTGTCGTAATGATGAAAACAATCGAAATGATGATTAAAAATCTGAATCGCTTTATCAATTTACATATAAGATTAAGTTAGAAAACCGGCCGACTCACGAACGGATGATTACAAACTAAATAATATCGCCAATATAATCTAATGAAATGAACCTGAAAATTTATTGACACAAAGATGTAGTGAATTCATGGAGTAATTATCCGCAGCGTAAATAATTTAAAAAATGAAAACAACCGGGCAAAATAAGGTTCAAGTATTAATTTAGAACTTTAATAAGATGTTCTTATGACATTAAATCAATTGGAGTATGCCGTGGCGCTGGCGAAATATGGCAGTTTTAAGTACGCCGCAGAAAAAAAAGGTGTGAGCCAGCCTGCTCTAAGCATGCAGATACAAAAGCTCGAGGATGAAATTGGCGTCAGATTATTTGACCGAACCACAACACCTGTGAAGATTACTGAAGACGGGGCGAAATTTCTTGAGCGTACCCGGGAAGTGGTTGCAGCTGCCAATCGCCTTGCTGATTTTTCGGATAAGCTTCAGGAAGAATTCGGAGGAGCCCTTAAAATCGGAATCATCCCGACACTCGGGCCATTTCTTGTGCCACTTTTCATTGATCCATTGCAAAGAGATTATCCCGATTTCAAGCTGGATATTTATGAAACTATTACCGAAAAGGTCGTGAACGGGGTCCGCTCCGGCGATTTGGATGTTGGGATTATTTCCACACCTATTGAGGTATATGGAATTCAGACGATGCCGCTTTTCTATGAAAAATTTTTTATTTACTCTACAGATGAGGTTGCCAAGGGCGATCTGCAGATAAATCTCAGCAAAATCAACTACGAAACCCTTTGGCTGTTGGAAGAAGGCAACTGCTTCAGAGATCAGATCAATAATTTTTGTGATTTGAATAAAATCAGGAAAAACAAACAGTTAGTTTATCGCAGCAATTCCATTGATGCGCTGATCAGATTGGTGGATTCAAAAGGCGGAATGACCATTTTGCCGGAGCTATCGACCCTCAGCCTTTCTGATATGCAGGAGGAAAATGTCAAAGTAATTGCCGGCACACCCAAAGCACGGGAGATATCGATTGTTTTAGCAAATAAACATGATAAGGCCCGCTATGTGGAAAAACTTAAATTTTACATCCGTGAAAACATTCCAAAGTCTATGCTGACCAAAACAGGCCTTGAAATCGTGGATCCGGAGGTTCATATCGATTTTCACAGAAGTTTTTAGACCTGGAAAACTTTTCCCTAACCAAAGGTGATCAGGCCACGAAACACCCTGCTTATTTCAGCGTATTGCACCTTATGATATCATTGGAAAATAAATATGATAAATGTTCCAATATTCACATTATTATATATAATATATTCAAATTCATTATATATGAGGCCTTTATTAACTTTTTTTGTTCAGAATAATAGTATATTTGTTCAGGCAAAGCCATGACAATTTTTTATTCAGGAATAATTTTTTCAACAAGCATATGAAAATCAAAAAAAATATAAAACGACTCTTACTCTACCGCTTGTGTCTTGTAAAATTTAAAGATATGGGCTTCACGAAGGTCTATTCTTACAATTTAGGGCACGAAGCTGGTGTTTCTCCAGAGCAAATACGAAAAGATTTCTCTCAGTTTGGTATTAAGGGAAACAAAAAGGGTGGGTATGACCTGGATTATCTGCTCGACCGGCTCAACCACATTTTTATACGCAATGAGGAGCAAAAAGTCATTATTGTGGGCATGGGGAATATTGGTAAAGCGCTTTCACATTATGAGTGCGGCTTCACAGAAAAGAAAAAATATGTTTCAGCTGGTTTTGATGTAGATCCTGCTAAAATTAAACTCACCTACAACATACCGGTGTTCCCGCTGAGTGAATTAAAGAATTATGTAATTGAAAACGGCATTATGGTGGCAATTCTCGCTGTGCCAGCAATTTCAGCGCAGGATGTCTGCTCGAGAATGATTGCAGCAGGAATAAAGGGTATAATGAATTTTTCGCCTGTGATACTGCAGGTTCCGGATAGCATTGTAGTAAACAATATCAACCTCTGCGATGAATTGGAATGCGTGATGCATATGGTGAATGGTGAATAGTCGGATGGGTTTGTGCTGCAAATAGCAAATTTTTATAGCGTTGATTTTTAAAGGGAGATGAAGCCAGGGTTATTGTCTGGAATTGAAATTTAACCCAGACCCCATCTCCCGCTTGATTCAAATAATCCTAATAGCTCTCAACATGCACATTTTTTACAGCCCTGCCTGATGGGTCATTGGCATTTCTGAGACTCTCATCCCAGGCAAGCGCCTCAGGTGTACTGCAGGCGACCGATGGTACAGATGGCACGCATGCTGCCGCCGAATCAGACGGAAAATGCTCTTCAAATATTGTCCTGTAGTAATATTCTTCCTTGGTCATCGGCGGATGAACAGGAAAACGGTAATTGGCATTCTGTAGTTCATGGTCAGAAACCTTTTTGTTGGCGATTACCTTTAAAGTATCGATCCAACTGTATCCGACGCCATCGGAAAACTGTTCTTTTTGTCTCCAGGCAACCTCTTTTGGGAGATAATCTTCAAAAGCTTTGCGCACCACCCACTTCTCAATTCTTCCATTCCTGATCAGCTTATCGTCTGGATTGATGCGCATCGCCACATCAATAAACTCCTTATCAAGGAACGGAACCCTGCCTTCAACGCCCCATGCAGCAAGCGATTTATTGGCGCGAAGACAATCGTACATATGAAGTTTACTTAATTTTCTTACCGTTTCTTCATGAAAAGCCTCTCCATTAGGAGCCTTATGAAAATACAGGTAACCACCAAACAACTCATCTGCACCCTCGCCTGATAATACCATTTTAACACCCATTGACTTAATCACGCGAGCCAGGAGATACATAGGCGTTGATGCCCTGATTGTCGTAACATCGTAGGTCTCAAGATGGTAAATCACATCGCGGATCGCATCGAGCCCTTCCTGAACAGTAAAATTAATTTCGTGATGCACAGTTCCGATGTGGGCAGCCACCTTTCTTGCCGCTGCAAGGTCAGGAGAACCTATAAGCCCTACGGCAAAGGAGTGCAATTGAGGCCACCAGGCCTCACTCTGGTCGTAATTTTCAATCCTTTTTGCGGAGTACTTTTTTGCAATAGCCGAAATCACCGACGAATCAAGGCCTCCGGAAAGCAACACACCATAAGGCACGTCTGACATGAGTTGCCTGTGTACAGCCGCTTCAAGGGCGTTTTTTAGATCGTCAATACTCGTTGATTTACTCTTTACATTTTCATAATTTTCCCAATCTCTGGAATACCAGCGCACCAGCTCTCCCGGTTTGTCGCTGGTCATATAATGGCCTGGCATAAACTCCCTGAAATTATTACAAATGCCTTCGAGAGCCTTCAATTCGGAGGAAACATAAAAATTTCCATGCTGGTCCCAACCCATATAGAGCGGAATGATTCCAATATGATCTCTGGCAATAAAATAGAAGTCTTTTTCTTCATCGTAGAGTGCAAAAGCGAATATGCCATTCAGGTCTTCAATCATTTCAATGCCCTTCTTTTTGTAAAGTGCAAGAATTACTTCACAATCTGATTTGGTAAGGAATTCATAAGCATTTCCATTCATCCTTTCCCGTATTTCCTGATGATTGTAAATCTCTCCGTTAACGGCAAGCACAAGTTTGCCATCCTTGCTGTAAAGAGGCTGCTTTCCTGACTGCACATCAACGATTGAAAGTCGTTCATGGGCCAAAATAGCTTTTTCGCCGCAATATATCCCAGACCAGTCAGGACCCCGATGACGCAGCTTTTTTGACATTTTTAAAACCTGGGGCCTCAGCTGTTGCGAGTCCATTTTAAGATCAAATACTCCTACAATTCCGCACATTTGTTTTTCGCTTTTTTAGTTTTATTTATTTTGCTTTATGTTACCTGTTTCAATTCTGTTCTATGAAATAAAAACCTGATGGACCTGTGTTTTTCAAATGCAAAAACAAAAACAGTATTGATCCTCATCAATATTTTCAAAATCGGGCATGAAAGTACAACTTTGTATCAAATATTCTAAACAAATGGCATAAAACGCTGAAATATTTTAATAAAAAATATAATTATTAAAAATATCGTAATTTTGACATGATAGAATTGCCGTTTTGGCAAAACTTAAAACCAAAAGACTAATACATTGCGAATGAGAACTTCAATTGCGCTGTTGCATCTGAAAACAAAAGATGTCTTGCATTGCAATAAAAATGAACAGAAATCCGGGGGTTGGTCATAATAGCTGGGCAATGACTTATGACGGCACCGGTATGGGCAAAGAAAGTAAAGATTACGACAGGTTCAATCAGGATATTTACAGCTGGATGTTCGAATACCAAAGAGATATTCCTTCAGAATTGATACAATAAAAGGCGATCAATCACTGATCGCCTTTTAGTTTTGCGGCGGATCAGAATTCTTTGTTAAGGTGATAGTATAAGCCACCCCACTTGAGTTGGTTTTTGAACTCACGAAGATTGGTGCTTTCATCTATAACCGTAAGTTCCAGATCAAACATATCTGCAAAGTCTTCCATGAACTCCGTGCTTACAGCCTGGCTGTAGCCGGTATGATGCGCTCCTCCGGCCAGAATCCAGGCCGCCGCAGCAGTCTTTAAATCAGGCAGAGGTTTCCATAATACCCTCGCAACAGGAAGTTTTGGTAGTGGCTCTTCAGTCTCAATTGCTTTAACTTCGTTTACGAGCAGTCTGAATCGATTGCCCAGGTCAACGATCGAAGCATTGATGGCGTTGCCGGCTGGCGAATCAAAAACCAGGCGAACCGGATCAGCTTTGCCGCCTATTCCAAGCGGATGCACCTCACAGCGCGATTTTCCGGAAGCTATGGTCGGACATATTTCGAGCATGTGCGCCCCGAGAACACTTTCATTGCCAGGTTTGAAATGATAGGTATAATCTTCCATGAATGATGTGCCCGCTTTCATACCGGCAGACATTACCTTCATCGCGCGCACCAAAGCGGCGGTTTTCCAATCGCCTTCTGCTCCAAAACCGTAACCATCGGCCATCAGCCGCTGCGAGGCAATGCCTGGAAGTTGATCAAGGCCGTGCAGGTTCTCAAAAGTATCGGTAAAAGCTTTGAAGCCTCCCTGCTCCAAAAATGAACGGATGCCAAGTTCAATTTTTGCGGCAGTTTCAAGCGATTTTCTCATTGTACCTCCGACCTGCAAAGAATCCATCATTTCATATTGATCATCGTAAGCTTGCACAAGTTTTTGCACTTCTCCATCTGAAACCTGGTTCATTACGGCCACAAGATCGCCAAGACCATACCCGTTTACCGAATATCCAAACTTAATTTCAGCAGAAACCTTATCTCCTTCTGTTACGGCCACCTGACGCATATTATCGCCAAAACGGGCCACCTTCATGCCCTGCATATCGTGCCTGGCACAAGCCACCCTGGTCCAGATATTAATTTTTTGTATTACATCCTCATCCTGCCAGTGCCCCACGACAACCTTGCGGTTCAGTCGCATTCGGGTATTGATAAAACCGAACTCACGTCCACCGTGCGCTGACTGGTTCAGGTTCATAAAATCCATATCGATGGTTGACCAGGGTATGTCGCGATTGAATTGGGTATGCATATGCAACATGGGTTTCTGAAGCATTTTCAATCCGGAAATCCACATTTTAGCAGGGGAGAAGGTATGCATCCATGCGATGAGGCCTACGCAGTTTTTCGCACTATTTGCATCCAGACAAAGCTGATAGATGGAATCCGGTGTTGTCAATACCGGTTTAAAGATCACCCTGACAGGGATTTTTTCTGATTGATCCAGTGCCGAGGCTATTTTCATTGAATGTTCAGCAACTTGCCTGAGGGTTTCTTCTCCATATAAATGCTGGCTGCCTGTTACAAACCAGATTTCGAATTGATCGAGTGAAATGTTCATTTTATTTATAGTTATGTGATTGAGTTTGTCTGACTTTCGATGAATGCGCCAAAAGCTGAATACTTTTCATATAGTGGTTTGTATTGCGCTACATTTTCCGGGATTGGATGATATGCTGCATCAAATCCTCCGCCCATGGCATTTTTGGCTTCTTCAACTGATGTATATACGCCGGATGCAACCGCGGCGAGCATCGCTGCGCCAAGCGCCGGTGTTTGTTCTGATTTTGCCACTTGAATATGCATATTCAGCACATCAGCCATTACCTGCATGACATAGGGGGACTTTTTGGCAACGCCACCCAAAGCCACCACTTTTTTGATCGGAATTCCTTCTTCAATAAACCGATCGATAATTTTTTTAGATCCGAAACATGTGGCTTCCACCAGTGCCTTGAAAATTCTCGGTGCATCAGAACCGAGGCTCAGGCCAAGAATTGCTCCTTTGAGCGCCTGATTGGCATCGGGTGTCCTGCGGCCGTTCATCCAGTCGAGCGCGACGATGCCGGATTCGCCGATAGGTAACTTTGAGGCGGCCTCTGATAAGGCTGATATAACACCATCGCTAATTTCGCTGGTGAGTTTTTGCTTCGTTTCTGAATCAAGCAATGCAGAGTTTTGAAGAATTGCGCTTACAGGCCAAAGCAGCACCTGCCTGAACCAGGCATAAATGTCGCCAAATGCTGACTGACCGGCTTCGAGACCGAGCATTCCCGGAACGATCGAACCATCTACCT
>CAYZWN010000120.1:0-14147 GCA_964482185.1 uncultured Roseivirgaceae bacterium | reverse complement strand
CGTTAATAATACAACTATGAAAACAAGCACCAAAAAACGGAAAACAAATTGGCGTGTCCCGGCCTTTTGGATAATGCCAAAATCAGAAAATATTCAACCTAATTGAGTCTGCCGCCGTACAAAACTTAAATTAACCTTCAAAACGATGTATCCATTACTAATAGTCCTGTATTTCCATTTGATAGTCACCGACACTCCTGTTCTGAATCTCAAAGTGATAGAATATGTTGAAACTGTGGTTGGCAAACAGGTTGACAGGGGTGAATGCTGGGATCTTGCCGCTGCCGCCCTCGATCATTCCGGCGCCTACCTCGACAGAAGCAGTAAAAAGAACATTTATGTATTTGGTAAAACCATAAATCCTACAAAAGAAAGTGTATATCCAGGTGATATCATGCAATTTGAAAATGTCAGACTGGAATACACACAAGACAATTATATCATAACCGAAAACATGCCCCATCACACTGCCATCATTTATGAAGTCATAGATAAAGGCCATTACAAACTGGCTCATCAAAATACCAGCTTCAGCGGCAAAAAAGTGGGATTAAGTGATTTTATGACCGGCCATGTCAAAGGCGGGAAAATCATCTATTACCGACCGTACAAAAAATGAAAACAAGTATGCTATGAGCAATATTGCCATTGCACCGGGGACAACTATCCTCCCGTAACCATGACAACTTTCAGCATTCCCGGCAATATTGAAAATTATTTAAGTTTGTGCTTTGAATTTAAAAGATTATCCTTCACTTTTGCCAACTCATAATTCAACAAAAGAAAATTCTTTAATACAAATAAAAAGTAAATGAAATTATTGTCATCTATAGTACTTCTAGTCCTTTCTGTGGTGGTCCTTATTAACTATGCATGAGGAGAGAGGAATATTATAGATAAAAAATATAAAAACCTTTCTCGATAGCAGAAAGGTTTTTTTTTTGAACACATGAAACAGCACATTAACAAATTCAGCAGTAAGATTACGCAGGACGAGAGCCTTCCTGCAGCCCAGGCAATGCTTTATGCAATAGGCCTGAAAGATGAGGATATGAAAAAAGCCCAGGTCGGCATAGTCAGTACCGGATATCAGGGCAATCCCTGTAATATGCATCTCAATGGCCTGGCAGAGCATATTAAAGAGGGCGTGGATCAAAACGGCCTTCTTGGACTGATCTTCCATACGATTGGTGTCAGCGATGGCATAACCAATGGAACCACCGGGATGATGTATTCTCTCCCATCGCGCGAGCTCATTGCTGATTCAATTGAAACCGTTGTAAGCGCCCAGTTTTACGATGCGGTGGTGCCTGTGGTAGGTTGCGACAAAAACATGCCCGGTGCCATGATCGCACTTGGCAGGCTCAATCGCCCTTCGATTATGGTTTATGGCGGTACAGTACGCAAGGGCAAATGGAAAAACCAGGACTTAAATATTGTTTCAGCATTTGAGGCTTATGGAGAAAAGCTGGCCGGAAAAATCAGCGATGAAGATTATAAAGGAATCATAAAGAATTCAATTCCCGGTGCCGGGGCATGCGGAGGCATGTACACGGCCAATACAATGGCTGCGGCAATTGAATGCCTCGGAATGAGCCTGCCCTACTCATCCAGCAGTCCTGCCACAAGCAAGGAAAAGGGCATTGAGTGTTTCGATATCGGAAAAGCTATAATAAATCTACTTGAGACCGACCTGAAGCCGAGGGATATCATGACCAGGGAAGCTTTTGAAAATGCAATTACCCTCATAATGGCGTTGGGAGGCTCAACAAATGCAGTTCTGCATTTATTGGCTATGGCCAGGTCGGTGGAAGTTGATCTGAAAATAGATGATTTTCAGAGAATAAGTGACAAAACGCCATTTATTGCAGACCTGAAACCAAGTGGAGAGTATCTCATAGAAGACCTCCATAATGTTGGTGGCGTTCCTGGCGTAATGAAAATGTTGCTAAAGGAAGGTTATTTCCATGGCAATTGTAAAACCGTGACTGGCAGGACATTCGGTGAAAACCTCGAAATGGTTGCAGACCTGGAAAAAGGGCAGAAAATCATTCGCCCGTTCAGCGATCCGATCAAACCGGTAGGACATATTCAAATACTTTATGGCAACCTTGCCGAAGAAGGCGCTGTTGCGAAAATTACAGGTAAGGAGGGAGAAATTTTCACGGGACCAGCCAAAGTATTCGATGACGAATTTGCAGCTATTGAAGGCATTGGTAAAGCCGTAAAAAAAGGCGACGTGATCGTAATCCGTTATTCAGGCCCCAAAGGGGCGCCCGGAATGCCTGAGATGCTCAAGCCAACAGGAGCCGTCATGGGCGCCGGACTTGGAAAAGATGTTGCTTTAATCACTGATGGCCGGTTTTCCGGTGGGTCTCATGGATTTGTCGTGGGGCACATCACTCCGGAGGCATCCGAAGGGGGATTGATCGGTATACTCAAGGATGGTGATATCATCACAATTGATGCCGCAAACAACAGAATTGATGCGGATCTTTCTCCCGGGGAAATTGAAAAAAGAAGAAAAAGTTGGGTCAAACCACCTTATAAATTTAAAACCGGAATACTTAAAAAGTTTATTGATACCGTATCCACAGCCTCAGAAGGCTGTATTACCACCTAATTATAACAAATATGAGACAGATGGAAACTATACAAAAATCATCTTCGACTATGATCAAAAAGAAGATACGCGTTAACGGGTCAGAAGCGGTGATTCTTTCACTGCTTGAGGAGGGCGTAGATACGATCTTTGGATATCCCGGCGGGGCTATCATGCCAATCTACGATTCCCTTTATCATTATAAGGACAAAGTCAGGCACCTGCTTGTAAGACACGAACAAGGTGCTGCCCATGCGGCACAAGGCTATGCACGCGTAACCGGCAGGGTTGGCGTTTGCTTCGCAACAAGCGGCCCGGGAGCTACTAATCTCATCACGGGAATTGCAGACGCCCAAATTGACTCTACGCCAATCGTGTGCATCACTGGTCAGGTGCCGGCACATTTGCTGGGAACAGATGCGTTTCAGGAGTCAGACGTGTTGGGTATTTCGATGCCGATCACAAAGTGGAATTTTCAGATCACCAAACCGGAGGAGATACCGGCTGCCATAGCAAGGGCGTTTTACATTGCACGTACAGGTCGTCCAGGGCCGGTGCTATTGGACATTACAAAAAATGCCCAATTTGGCGAACTGGATTTCGAATACACCCCCTGTACAAAAATCAGGAGTTATCATCCCTATCCGGTCATCAATCAAAAAGACCTGCAGGATGCTGCAACGATAATCAATCATGCAAAAAAACCATTTCTGCTTGCTGGCCATGGCGTACTGATATCCGGTGCAGAAAAAGCAGTGCTCGATCTTTCGGAAAAAACAAATATCCCGGTGGCCTCTACCCTGCTCGGATTGTCTTCCTTCCCGCCGGATCATCCCAATTACGTTGGCTATCTGGGTATGCATGGCAACTATGCGCCTAATGTGCTCACCAATGAGTGTGACGTTTTAATAGCCGTGGGGATGCGCTTTGACGACCGCGTAACCGGAGATGTGAACAAATATGCAAAGCAGGCCAAGGTAATCCATATAGAAATTGACCCATCGGAAATTGATAAAATCATCAAGACAGAGGTGGCTATCAATGCGGATGCGAGGCAGGCGGTGGAAAATTTGATACCTCTCGTAAATATGGCCGATCATTCGGAATGGATTGAAGAATTTCGCAAACTGGAAAAAATAGAATACGACAAAGTCATCCAAAAAGAAATATTCCCGGAATCCGGTGAAATTAAAATGGGTGAAGTGGTTCGCACGCTCTCGGAAATATCCAATGGCGAAGCAATTGTTGTTACGGATGTAGGGCAACATCAGATGGTTGCTTCGAGATATTATCAATTCCGCAAGCCAAACCACATTGTTACATCCGGCGGACTCGGCACCATGGGTTTTGCCCTGCCCGCAGCAATGGGCGCTCAGGTTGGTCAGAAAAACGAAAAGGTAGTTGCTATAGCCGGCGATGGAGGTATCCAGATGACAATTCAGGAATTAGGTACCATATTCCAGTACAATATCCCTGTGAAAATTGTGGTATTAAACAATAACTTTCTGGGCATGGTACGACAGTGGCAGCAGCTATTTTTTGAAAAAAGGTATTCATTTACCGAGATGATAAATCCTGATTTTATTAAAATTGCCGATGGGTATGGCATTGTAGGTAAATGCGTATCAAAGCGGGAAGATCTTCAGGAAGCCTTGCAAACTATGTACGACTCAGACGGGCCTTACTTCCTGGAAGTAAAAGTGGAAATGGAAGAAAATGTATTTCCAATGGTGCCTTCCGGCGAATCTGTTTCAAATATCCGATTAGAGTAAATTTAGACCTTAGAAATCATGACAGATATATATCAAGACGATCACGGCCACATGGCCGAAAAGCAGTTTACCCTCTCCATCCTGACAGAGGATAAGCCCGGTTTGCTCAACACGGTAACAATTGTGTTTACCAGGAGAAAACTGAACATTGAAATGATCAATGTTTCTTCATCAGAAGTGCCTGGAGTTAGCCGGTACACCATTGTACTCACCACTACAAGAGATCAGGTTGAAAAAGTGGTGAAGCAAATCCGCAAGCACGTTGATGTACTTGGCGCATTCGTGTATGAAGAAGAAGAAATTCATTATCAGGAAATTGCGCTGTACAAAGTGCCTACTGAAATATTTGTAGGGAGCACCGAGGTTGAGCAAATCGTGCGTGCAAATAATGCCCGTATCCTTGTAATTGAAAAGGAATATATTGTGATTGAAAAAACGGGTCATAAGAACGAAACAAGTGCGCTCTTTAATAAACTCAAGAAATATGGCATTCTGGAATTTGTGCGTTCCGGAAGGGTTACTATTTCAAAATCGAAACGCAAAACCGAACACTTCCTTGAAGAACTGGAAAAATCGACAACTCATAGTTTAAATAATAACGGAACAATAAATTAAAATGGCGAAAATTAATTTTGGCGGCGTTGAGGAAAACGTCGTGACACGAGAAGAATTCCCTCTTGAAAAGGCAAGAGAGGTAATGAAAAACGAAACAATTGCAATCATTGGTTACGGCGTGCAAGGCCCGGGACAGGCGCTCAATCTGCGCGACAATGGATTCAAAGTGATTGTAGGACAGAGAAAACCATCCAAATCGTATGATAAAGCAATTAAAGATGGCTGGGTGGAAGGCGAAACATTATTCACTATTGAAGAGGCTTTGGAAAAAGGAAGCATTATTTTTTACCTCCTTTCAGATGCAGCCCAGATCGCTATGTGGCCAACAGTAAAAAAATATCTGACACCCGGAAAATCGCTTTATTTTTCACATGGATTTGGCATAACCTATAAAGAACGAACCGGCATCATTCCTCCTGAAAATGTAGATGTTGTATTGGTGGCTCCGAAGGGATCAGGCACCAGTCTCAGAAGACTATTTGTTGAAGGAAAAGGATTGAATTCGAGTTTTGCCATTCACCAGGATTATACCGGCAAAGCAAGGGAAAAGGTAGTTGCACTTGGCATTGGTGTCGGATCAGGATATCTGTTTGAAACCAATTTCAAGAGAGAGGTTTTCAGCGATTTAACAGGGGAACGCGGAACATTGATGGGGGCAATACAGGGATTATTCGCCGCTCAATACGAATTACTTAGAAGTAAGGGGCACTCGCCATCTGAAGCTTTCAACGAAACGGTGGAAGAAGCGACACAATCCCTGTATCCACTGGTTGCCGAAAATGGCATGGACTGGATGTACGCCAACTGCTCCACTACTGCACAGCGCGGAGCCCTCGACTGGTGGAAAAAATTCAGGGATGCCACTGCCCCGGTATTTAAGGAACTTTATGAAAGTGTTGCTGCCGGAGAAGAGGCCCAAAAATCAATTGATTCCAACAGCCAACCGGACTATCGCGAAAAGCTGGAAAAGGAATTAGAAGAATTGCGGGAGTCCGAAATGTGGAGAGCCGGCGCTGCCGTCAGGAAATTAAGACCTGAAAATAATTAAAACTTTACCGGGAGGAGGGTATTCAAACCTTCCTCCCTGTTAACCAAAATTATGACCTGAAATGGCTGATAGATTATACATATTCGACACCACACTCCGGGATGGTGAACAGGTACCCGGCTGCCAATTAAACACTGTTGAAAAAATCGAAGTCGCAAAACAACTTGAGGAGCTTGGTGTGGATATCATCGAGGCAGGATTCCCGATTTCCAGTCCGGGAGATTTTAATTCTGTAGTAGAAATTTCTAAGGCAGTGCGTTGGCCGACTATTTGCGCCCTGACCAGAGCTGTGGAAAAAGATATTGACGTTGCTGCTGAAGCCTTGAAATTTGCTAAAAAAGGCCGGATTCATACCGGAATCGGCACCTCCCCTTACCACATAAAATACAAGCTGAATTCAAATGAGGATGAAATAATCGAACGGGCAAAGCGCGCTGTTGCCTATGCAAAAAAATTTGTGGAAGACGTGGAGTTTTACGCTGAGGATGCGGGAAGAACTCCCAATGAGTATCTGGCAAAAGTAATAGAAGCCGTTATTGCCGCAGGCGCCACTGTGGTAAATATTCCCGACACAACCGGCTACTGCCTGCCAGATGATTACGGCAGGAAAATACGCTTCCTTAAAGAAAATGTAAAGAATATTGATAAAGCCATCATTTCAACCCATTGCCACAATGATCTGGGCATGGCTACTGCCAATACAATTTCCGGCATACTGAATGGTGCGCGGCAAGCAGAAGTTACCATTAATGGAATTGGCGAACGCGCAGGGAATACCTCTCTCGAAGAAGTAACCATGATTCTCCGAAGCCACAAGGAAGTGAATATTGACAGCCACATCCATTCTCAAAAAATATATGGAATCAGCCGCTTGGTTTCCAACCTGATGAACATGCCCGTGCAGCCAAATAAAGCTATTGTCGGCAGAAATGCTTTTGCCCATTCATCCGGCATCCATCAGGATGGTGTATTGAAACACCGTGAGAATTACGAGATCATCGACCCCAAAGACGTGGGCATAAATGAGTCGAGCATCGTTCTCACCGCCCGCAGTGGACGTGCCGCACTCAAACACCGGCTTAGCATACTCGGTTTTGAACTCGACAAATCCAAACTTGATGAAGTTTATGAGGAATTCCTCAAACTTGCAGATAAGAAAAAAGACATTAAAGATGAAGATATTGCCTTGCTTGTCGGCGATATAAAAAAAGAGGATCGCAGAATCAGTTTGGACTATCTTCAGGTAGTTACCGGAAAAGGATTAAAATCAATGGCGAATGTGAACCTTTCCATTGCCGGCGAAAAATTTGATTCCTCTGCAACCGGAAACGGACCTGTTGATGCAGCTATCAAAGCAATTAAAAATATCATAAAACGCCAGGTAGTTATTGAAGAATTTCTGGTTCAGGCCATTACACGTGGTAGCGATGATGTTGGCAAGGTGCATATGCAGGTAGTACACGAGGATAAAATCTATTATGGATTTGGCGCCAATACCGACATAGTGACCGCTTCTGCCGAGGCTTTTATCGACGCCTTGAATAAGATCCCGGTAAAGAAATAAATAAAAAACCGCCTCAAGGCGGTTTTTTATTAATCTGCAATAACTTTACCAAAAAAAATACAAAGCATAAAGAAGCGTAAAGTTTGGTATAATGGAGTCATTTTTTAATGATGTGCTTGGTATTCCCGAACCTGTTTTCAGTTTTGTCATTCTTCCAATCCTGATTTTCCTGGCACGTGTTACGGATGTATCAATCAATACCATCCGGATCATTTTTGTAATGACCGGCAATAAATTCATTTCTACCATATTGGGCTTTTTCGAATCACTGGTCTGGCTGTTGGCCATCGGACAGATTTTCCAGCACCTTAACAACTGGGTTTCCTATCTTGCCTATCCAGGGGGATTTGCCGCAGGCATACTCGTTGGTATGTTGATTGAAGAAAAGATGGCCCTCGGTAAAGTAATCGTAAGGGCCATCACCTCCGAAAACCTCGATCCGGTGCTTAAATACCTAACCACCAAAAGCCTGCGATATTCAGTTATAGCAGGAGAATCCTCTGGAGGTAAAGAAAAGTTACTTTTTACCGTTTGCAACAGAGATCAGCTCGATGAAGTAATCAAACAACTCAATACTTACATTCCACAGGCTTTTTACACAGTTGAGTCCGTGAAGAAGGTAAGCGAGCATGGCATCCTGACAGAAACACCAAGCAGGCGGGGCATCGGATCATGGCTTGGATCAGTAAAGCGAAAATAAATACCAGATCACTTTTCCTGGAGTTTACCTGACAGATCATCCAAAATGCGCTCCACAGCAGGACAGCATGCGCTATTTGCGATTGTGAGACTGAAAATTTGCTTCATTTTGCTCCGGTCAGTATGCGGATATTCACGACAGGCCTTCGGGCGATCGGGATAAATACTGCACATATTGTCTGCATGCAAAAATGGACATGGCATCGATTTGAAAACAAAATCACCATCCTCATCAACCCTGAGATACATCTGCTCAAAATCAGCCTCCTTTATTTTTAGTGATTTGGATGCCCGTCTGATATCCTGGCTATTCCAACGAGGACCAACATGCGTACAACAAAATGCACAATCAAGACAATTGATCTCACTGAATGCACGATGATGGGCTTCCAGAAAGAATCGGTCAACATGATTGTCCGGTAGCCTTTTAAGCTGCTTCAGCATTTTCTGGTAGCCGGGCTTCTTGCCTGATGACCGTTTTCTGAATGCTTCGTAATCCATATCTTTAGTAGGCCCTCATGGCTATAGATAGATAGTTGGAGCGTTCATTTTCTTCTCCTGCCCTGTCTATAGTTAGAGCATTTAGATGTGTTTTCTATAAACTTACGGAGCGTAACCAGCGTTTGCCAGGAAAAAACCATCGATAAATAAACCATGAATAAGGGTTTTAAGAGTGATAACCCGCAAAATTCATCTGAATCATACGCCATTGGGGCTCCGGCAGAAAACACATCAATGCTCATCCGGCTCAGGGAAACTTCTGATTGGGCTATACCTGATGTATGCCTCCCAGATGTCGCCGTTGCCGGTTACGCGCGGGTCGCCCGTTTGCTCAAGCCTTTCCATCAACAGATTTCTATGGGTTTTCCGCACATCACCGAACGCTGGATTTTCCACAAGATTTATAAGGCAACCGGGGTCGTTCTTTATATCGTATAACTCTTCAGCAGGCCTTTTGCCAACTGCCCATTCGAAGTATTGCTTCACATCCGGATGATCCCTGTTCAGGAAAATATAGTCTTCTGTAAAGTCATCAATGTCGTGAAATCCCGGCACAAGATTGCCGTCATTATCATAGCGTAACGGATCGCCCGCCGGCCAGCGCTCGGGCGCAAAATTGATGATGTACAAATATTGCTGCGTACGAACTGCGCGCTGCGGATAGGTGAGATTATTCCATCGTGATGAAGAGTGCCGTTCGCGGCCAGAAAACACGGCTTCTCGTGTCGGATCAACCAGGCCGGATGCCTTACTGCTCAGTATGTTGTGCATACTCACACCCACCATAGACGGCACGTCAGACGTGGCAGACGGGTGCTCAACACCGGCAATATCCAGTATGGTTGGCGCAAGGTCTGTCAGACTAACCAGGTCATCAACAGTGCGGCCAGGCTTTACCTTCTTACCCCATCGAATCGCCATCGGCATGTGGATGCCATATTCATAAACATTGGCTTTGGCCCGCGCGAATGGCATACCATTATCTGATGTCACGATTATGATGGTATTATCCAGTTCTCCCATTGCTTCCAGCTTAGCGATCATTCGCCGCAGATGTGTATCAAAATGCTCGATTTCGTAGAGATAATCTGCCATATCGCTTTTTACTTCTGCAACATCAGGTAAAAATGGCGGCACTTCAATGGCATCAGGGTCATACCCGTTTTCTACGCCAATCCCTGTTTGATATCGCCGGTGCGGCTCGTTGGATCCATACCAAAAAAAGAAAGGCTGTCCGGGCTCGCGCTCAATTAAAAATGCTTCGAAATTGGCTGCATAATCTGTTTTATTGATGTACTGTGGTACATTTTCATCTTTAATGTCGCTGTATGCATTGCCGGCCGGATTACGGGTCCTGCCGGAAGCCTGAAAATTGCCGGGCCCCCAGCCTTTGGCCGTGTAGCCCACATGGTATCCGGCCGAATCGAGCAAGTCGGTGAAACACACATATTCCATCGGGAAACTGCTTGCATGCGTGCCGGCTTGCTCAATCTGCCAGATATGACGGCCCGTGAATAGCGATGCCCGCGAGGGACTGCATCCCGGGGCAGCGGTAAACGCGTTGTTAAAAAGAATCCCCTCCCGGGCAACACGATCAAAACCAGGCGTCACGGCTGCTTTATATCCGTATGCGCCGGCGTGCGGATAAGATTGGTCATCTGAAATGGCGAGCAAAATATTGGGAGCAACTTCTTTCGTCCGGCAATTCAACATAAAAATTATTAGTGACAGCAATAGAATTTGTTTCATGTGAGAAATCATCATTTTGATCTTACAGCTTTAATCGAATAAACCATCGGTAATTTATTCTCAAAACCTTTTATATAAAAATTACCCTCCTCATTTTTAACAGTATTCGGAAAACAGTCATACGGAGAATAATCAAACTCATTAATAAACCTGATCTCCATTCCATGGGAAATCAAAGCATTGACAACCTCACTGATCGGATGGTTCCATGAATAATCTTTAATTTTTATGGCTGCCTCGCGATCGCCATAAGTACCTTCATATTCTGACTCAATCACTTCACGGTTGAAATAAGAATAAGCCACTTTGGTGAAATTGTCATCAAAAATCCATACCATGGGATGAAATTCAGCCATATAAAAAGTGCCTCCGGGCTTCAGGCACTGACGAATGATCTGCGCCCATTTTTGCAAATCCGGCAACCACCCGATCACACCATAAGATGTAAAAACAATGTCGTATTTATCTTTCGAAAAGTTTTGAGCGTCATAAACATTGGAACAGATAAACTCTGCATCCAGACCCAGTTCCCCATTGATCGACCGGGCAAGGTCGATGGCATCTTCCGAAAAGTCCACGCCGGTTACTTTTGCCCCCAGACGTGCCCATGACATCGAATCAAGCCCAAAATGACATTGAAGATGCAGCATACGTTTGCCGCGCACCTCACCCAATTCGGTCAGCTCTATGGCATTTAGTGTGCTTTTCCCTTTTTTAAATCCTTCCAGATCGTAAAAGCCGGAATCCCGATGAATGGGAACCCTTTTATTCCAGTGTTCCCTGTTTATCTGAAAGTAATTCTCCGGGTTATCATCCATCATACTAATATCAAAAGTGGCCGCTAATTTATTCATATTTATACCCATTGCCAATCAGCATCTGAAAAGGCCAGGCGAAAGTATGATCCACGATTGCCTTGCCTTGATTAATTGTTGAAATTTTTGCGGGCGATTCTCTGCGTAATTACTTCTGAAAGCACCGTGAACAAATTGACTTCTCCGGAACCTTCACTAACTATGTGATGTTATAGTACAGTAAAGCACTGAAAAAATTGATAAAACCCATTGCGATATCTCAAGATTCCGGCACGCCTAAATATTTGCAGATCAGCAATTCAATAATCGATCAGATCAATAGCGGTTCGCTGGAAAAAGGAGTAAAATTGCCAATCATCTCTTAACCATTAGTTGCAAGTCCATAGGACAAAAATTATTTTTTTAAAACACCTAAAAATGAAGATAACCCATAGATATAAAATGAAGCTTTTTTAAAACAAATCGTAAAATTTAATTATTGAGTCATGAAAAATTTCATTATCCTAGGTATGCTATTTCTGAGACTAAGTCTGGATATATATGCTCAGGAAGATATTTATAGTAGATTTAGTTTATCTGTTAGTGGCGGCTGGGCGATTCCTGTTGGCTCATTTGGAAATAAGGATAACTCTGTTATTTATACACCGGAGGATGTACAAAACCCCAGGATAATTGGTTTAGACAAATCAAAAAGTGGACTCGCAGAACCCGGGTATTTTTTTAACCTTGAAATGAAATATATGCTCAATCAATCTTTTGGTTTACGCTTGCGAACAGGATACACATTCAATAGCGTATGGACTGATGGTATTTCTGAATTCTTTTCGACAAAGTATGGAGATCAAATATTTGAACATGATGATTACAAAATATTTCACGTTGCTCCGGGGCTGGGATATGAAAAAAAATTAGGAAATTTTGACTTTGGAATTGGTGGATTTTTTGGCCTTGCTATCACAAATTATCCATATTATAAGAGTATTCTGCTATTTACTACAACAGATCCACCAATTATATGGAGTCACGAAGGAGAAACCCCAACATTAAATGCTCTTTTAATAGGAGGATCCCTAAACATTGACTATTATATAAGTTCGCACTTCAAGTTGGGACTTGAATGTGCTGTTCAGAATTCAAATTTTGACTATTCTATTCAAACGAGATTGATACCAGGTGGCAGTCCGAATCCCGAGATAAATGATACATTGAAAGCCTCTCTGATTAATTTGGGACTTAGAATCCAATATAATTTTACGAGAAGACAATGAAAAGGAGCAAAATTGCCAATCATCTCTTAACTATTAGTTGCAAGTCCATAGGGCAAAAATTATTTTTTTAAAACACCTAAAAATGAAGATAACCCATAAATATAAAATGAAGTTTTTTTAAACAAATCATAAAATTTAATTATTGAGTTATGAAAAAATGCATCCTGTTATTCGCATTACTTTCAGGTATCATTTTGACAAATAAAGGATTTTCACAGGGCTCTTGTTATTTTGATCCAAGTGATTCTTATTGGAAAATTAGTGAATCATTGTATGGATCGAAGAGACTATCCAACTGCCACCCGAGTGCGTACTACAATTGTCACGGATTTGTAATCAGTTATTTCGAAAATGGTTGCACTTCACCAAGTTGGATTGGCGCTCAATTACCCGCACCGTACATATGTCCAAATACACAAGGTGTTAAATCAGCTGGAGATTATAAAAACAGCGGGAAATATGTTCAGGTTTGTTCAGAATCAGCGGCAAACATAGCATTCTATGAGCTTGTTCAAGGAGAGTCCCATTCTGCCGTAAAAGAAGTGACTGCTGGCGGCCAAGTAGTAAAGTACTTATCAAAGTATGGTTCTGACGGACCTTTAGTCGCCCATAATTTAACGGGATCATGGTATCACCTGACTGGTAGGGTTCTCAATTCACCCGTTCAATTTTGGTCATATGTAGGGCCGATTTCAGGAAATCCAAATATTGTTGGGCTGAGTCCCAGGACATTTACTGTAAATAATATTCCAGGTGTAAATTATTCATGGTCAATACCTGGTGGGTCTAATAAAATTTATATTTCTTCGGGCTCTAATCAAAGCACAGTAACCCTTACACCAACACATAGCGGAACAGCAATTTTGAGACTCAATGTTAGTTCATCTTGTGGTTCGGTAAAAACACAGGAAATCACATTGAATATACAGACTAATGTGTGTCTCGAAGGCACCTATAATAATGCAGGTAATACTGGGCAGATTCTTTATACCGTAAACAGTGTTTTAGTAGGAGGTGTTTCAGCGACTGTTTCCTGTCCTAATGCAACTTCATTTACATGGCAAAAAACATCAGGTAATATAAACGGGTATATGGCTTCAGGAGCTACCGTCTCGTTTACAATGACTTCAGGTAGTTCAATTAGCTTTTTGGTGTCTGCGAAAAATGGATTAACTACTCTCGCCACCAGAAATATAACCTTCTACAACTTTGGTTCATTTATGGTATATCCAAACCCATCCTCAACTTCTCTTTCAGTAGATTTAAATGAAGAACTTGAGTTTGGTATTGTCATAGAAAGTTATGACGGTTTAACCAAAAGGGAGGTTTCAAAATATAGAGGTGGTTCTGCAATTGACATATCTGATCTTAAATCTGGAGAGTATGTGCTTTCCATTTTCTTTGAAGAAAAATTGGTGCATAAGCAAAGAGTTATAGTTTCTAAAAATTAAACAGTTTGGAGTCATGAAAAATTTCATTATCCTAGGTATGCTATTTCTGAGACTAAGTCTGGA
>CAYZWN010000119.1:0-14233 GCA_964482185.1 uncultured Roseivirgaceae bacterium | reverse complement strand
GATAAGACCCCGATCTGATCGGGGACAGAATCCGGCTTATACTTCTGCACTTTTTTATTATATCGATATGGCAAAAATACTGATTATAGACGATGAGAAAAGTATTCGATCTACGCTGAGGGAGATTCTTGAATATGAAAAATATGCAATTGACGAAGCAGTTGACGGCGTAGACGGCATCGAAAAGTTGTCGGATAAAAAATATGACATTGCCCTTTGCGACATCAAGATGCCAAAACTTGACGGCCTCGAGGTATTGGAAAAAGCCCAGGAAATTGACCCCGATCTTCAGTTTATCATGATTTCAGCCCACGGCTCCATCGAAACGGCCGTTGAAGCCGTAAAAAAAGGCGCGTATGACTTCATTCAAAAACCGCCTGATCTGAACAGATTGCTCATCACGGTCAGAAACGCGCTTGACAAATCAACACTTGTTTCGGAAACCAAGGTACTCAAAAAAAAGATTTCCAAACGCTTCGATATCATCGGTGAATCAGAGGCCATCAGGCAGGTGAAGGACACCATCGCAAAAGTGGCCCCAACGGAAGCACGTGTCATGATTACCGGCGAAAACGGAACCGGGAAAGAACTCGTCGCCAGATGGATTCATATGCAAAGCAACCGCTCAAATGCTCCTTTTGTGGAAGTGAACTGCGCGGCAATTCCTTCAGAGCTGATCGAAAGTGAATTGTTCGGTCACGAAAAAGGCTCATTTACCTCAGCCGTGAAACAGCGCATCGGCAAGTTCGAGCAAGCCGATGGCGGCACATTGTTTCTGGATGAAATTGGAGACATGAGCCTTTCCGCACAGGCGAAAGTCTTACGTGCGCTACAGGAGAATAAAATAACCCGTGTAGGAGGTGACAAAGATATAATGGTAAATGTTCGCGTTGTCGCTGCTACCAACAAAGACCTAAAGGAAGAAATAAACGAGAAAAAATTCCGTGAGGATCTTTATCACAGAATTGGCGTAATTTTAATTCATGTGCCACCATTGCGTGAACGCAAGGAAGACATTTCACTACTGGTTGATAAGTTTCTTGATGATCTGGCATCAGAATATGGCTCAAAGAAAAAATCTGTTGATGCAGACGCGATCAAAGTGCTCCAGGCATACGCATGGACAGGCAATATCCGTGAATTGCGAAACGTTACTGAAAGACTCGTTATTATGTGCGGCAACCACATCACAGCTGATGATGTGAAGAAATACTCCTGACAGATTAAATTTTCTGATCAGTGTTTTCCTGTTGCTCAACCTTATTAATCTGATCTTTGGTATAGGTCGGGCATGTTCTTTGTGTACATGCAAACATTCCCAACAAAAGCAAAATGGCAACTAAACTCTTTTTCATTATTCACCTGTTTAAATACTCAATTTCCCAATTTACAAATTTAGCTTCATAATGTATAATTGAAAAGTGCATGTAATGTTTTAGATAAAGTGCCTTTTATGAAAGCAGCAAATTACACCCGCGCATGTCAGAATTGTCCAGCCTTCCCAATACCCGGAAGCCTTTGTGTGTAATCAATCCCAGGTCTTCTGTTTCAATAAAAGCACAGGAATGCACATTAGCCAGGTCAATGATGTTGATTGCTCCTGTTTTCCCGGTAGCCGGGTAATTAAAAGGGTCGTTGATATCGCGGATCATCACGCGCATCCACGGAGGCGTCTCAAAATAACCTGAATCATTAAGGTAAGCCTGACTTAACAACTCTGTCATGCCATATTCTGAAGAAATCCGGCTCTGCATAAACGCACTTTGAAGTATCTCGTGCAATTCTTCGCGCACCATTTCTTTACCCCTCCCCTTCATGCCACCTGTTTCAAGCACGGTTAGATTTGGCACCTCGATCGAAAAATTGGCGGCCAATTCCAGCAAGGCGAAGGTGACGCCAAATAAAAAAACCTGCTGTTTGCTTTTACTTAACGATTCCAATTGCTCCACTAGTCGATCATACTGATTTAAGTAAAAACCCGAGTAGATGTGCCCTGAATTGGATATAAAATGATTGACCATATGAACCAGAGAGGAATTGTTGCGCTCAAGGTAAGATGGCAACAATCCAATGATGATGGCGCCTTGGATTGGGCCAAAAAAGTGCCTGAAAATCGATGTGCTGATTTTTTCATAAAACCCGATATCCTGAATGTAATGTTTGCCTGGCGCCGCTAATGATGTGCCACTGCTTTCGAATATGTGGTCGGGCTCAAAAGTTCCGGTTGAAATATAGTGGTCCTTAAAAAACCGAATCGGCAAAAACGGGATATCCTCCAGGCTCTTCACAGCGCTCACATCCTTCCCTAAAAATCGGACATACTTTTGATAAGTTGGGTTGTGTTTGTATTGAAATCGAAACAACGCCAGTGCACTTTCCTGAAAGTTTTGACCGTTGATTTGAAAAACGTTACTTTTAAAACTATTTATTGTGTCCAAGCGTTATTGATTCGTAAATTTGAACAAAGATAATTTATGTTGAAATGCTAAAAAATCCACTATGGCTTTTATTGATTATTTTTGGCGCGGCTGCGTGTTACGACAAACCTGTATTGCCTTCCACGCCAAGTATAGAGCTCAGTGAATATTACTTCCGGGAAATCCCGAATCCCAACGGGCCGAGTTTCAGAGATTCGATTGTAGTGCGGATCAGATTTGAAGACGGCAACGGTGATCTTGGACTGGATGCCAACGAAACCAATCCTCCGTATCATCTGTATGACATGGTCGTGACTAATGGCGATACACTGAGGTTTGGCGACAATGATACACTTCCTGCGTACAATTGTTTTGATTACGAGATTATTACCAGGAGAACATCAGTTGGTGACTCTCTCGTGATACAGGCCGACACATTCTATGTAATAAGAAATGAAAACCACTTTAATTTTTTTCTGACATTCCTTATTGAAGAAAACGGACAATTTGTGGAATACAACACATATGAGAAACTATGTGCACCTCCATTTCACGGCAGATTCTTTGTGCTGAATACTACAAGAGATATCAGACCATTGACAGGGGAATTACAATATGGGTTTGTTTCGAGTTTCAGGCTGCAGTTTCGTTTCGACATAATAAAGCTCCGAATACAAATTCAGGACAGGTCGCTCAACAAAAGTAATATTATAGAAACCGAACCATTCAACATCCTGGAGGTAGTCCGTCCGGCTTAGAAAATAATCAGTCATTAGTATATCTCCGGATAATCCACAGGGTTCACCTCGTTCAGCATCCCGTAAACCGTGTCATAAATATCCTCGGCATTTACCTTGGAAAAATAATCGCCATCTGAAGAGTAGGCAGGCCTATGGTCTTTTGAGCATAAAGTAACCGGTTTGGAATCCAGGTACTGATAAGCATTCTCATATTCCAGTACCTGCTGCATCATGAATGCCGATGCCCCGCCAGAGACGTCCTCATCCGCGAAGATCACCCTGTTTGTCTTTTTGACTGATTCGACAATTTTATGATGAATATCAAAAGGCAGCAATGTCTGCACGTCGATCACCTCCAGTGAAATGCCCACTTCCCAGAGCTGGTGCGCCGCATCCAGCGCGATTCTGCACATGGCCCCATATGTAACAATCGTACAATCTGTGCCTTCATTAAGCACTTCCGGCACGCCCAGGGGTAAAGTAAACTCCCCGATATTGTCTGGCAAACGCTCCTTAAGCCTGTAACCATTGAGGGTTTCAATGATGAGCGCCGGGTCATCAGATTGTAACATGGTATTATAAAATCCTGCCGCCTGTGTCATGTTTCTGGGCACCAGCACATAAATGCCCCGGATGCTGTTAAGTACCATGCCGAGTGGAGAACCTGAATGCCAGACACCTTCAAGCCTATGACCCCTGGTTCGTATGATAAGAGGAGCTTTCTGGCCTCCAACAGTACGATATTGAATACAGGCAAGATCATCAGATAATGTTTGTATGGTATAAATCAGATAATCCAGGTATTGAATTTCCGCGATTGGCCGCAAACCCCGGAGCGCCACGCCTATTCCCTGGCCAATAATGGTGGTTTCTCTGATGCCTGTATCACCAACCCTAATTTCCCCATACTTTTCCTGCAGCCCGGCAAATGCCTGATTCACATCGCCAATTTTCCCAAGATCCTCTCCGAACGCCAGTACACTGGCATCCCGGCTTAAAGCCGCATCAAAACAGGCCTGCAATACCTCCCTCCCATCGACAACCCTCGATTTTTTACCGTAAACGGGTGGAACCGACCTGACTTTTAGCGCAGAAAACTCAGATTGACTGTAGACATGCGAGCTGTAATCTCGCTGGTTGCGCTCATCTTTTACCCTGAGCCATTCACGGATTTTTTTCCTTACCGGGGAAGACTGATTCCTCGTATAGCGCAGTGCATACTTCAGTGGTTTGATCGTTTCCAGTTTAAATGGGTGCGGCAAGACATTGAGGGCATCTCTGTACTTTTGTATTTGCTCGTATGGGCCCAATGCTTTATTCAACTCATCGAGCAACTCAATCGCCTCCTTTTTATCCTCAACCAACACCTTTATGTATTCTGCCCATGCTTTGTCTTTGGCTTTTTTAGCCAAATTCGATGCCTCATGTTCAATTTTTTGAAGGTCTTCCGCGCTTGCAATTTCATTATCAATAATCCACCCCCTCATTTTCTTCATACAATCGTGCTCCGCCTCCCACTCCAATCGCTCTTTAGACTTGTAGCGTTCATGCGAACCACTGGTAGAATGCCCTAAAGGTTGTGTCATTTCATCGACGTGTATCACAGACGGGATATGGCGGTTTCGCGCAAGCTCTGTGGCCTCTCTGTAAACGCGCATTAGTTCAACATAATCCCAGCCCGGCACTTTAAACAATGCGAGTCCTTTTTCTTCCTCATTTCGTCTGAAACCTTCCAGTACCTTGGTCAGATCAACCTTGGGTGTATGGTATTCGTTTGGCACCGAAATGCCATAACCATCATCCCAAATCGACAGCACCATCGGAATCTGCAACACAGCCGCCGCATTGATGGACTCGAAGAAGATGCCCTCTGAAGTGCTGGCGTTGCCAATTGTGCCAAATGCCACCTCATTTCCATTATTCGAAAACAAATTTGGAGAATTTAATTCCCTGTTCTCACGGTATAGTTTTGATGCCCATGCGAGACCGATCAGCCTGGGCATTTGGGCAGCGGTGGGCGACACGTCCGAGCTGCTGTTTTTCATTTTTGTCTGATCGAGCCAGTTGCCCTGATCATCCAGCATGCGCGTGGCAAAGTGTCCATTCATCAATCGTCCGCCTGAAGCAGGCTCTGCCTCAAGGCTGGTATGCGCGTACAGCTGAGCAAAGTATTGCTTTATTGTCAGCATACCCGTGGCAAACATGAATGTCTGATCGCGGTAATAGCCTGACCGGTAATCGCCAGCTTTAAAAAATCTGGCCATAGCCAACTGTGCTACTTCTTTCCCATCGCCAAATATTCCAAATTTGGCGCGGCCCAAAAAAACCTCCTTTCTGCCAATCAAGCTTGCCTGCCTGCTGGCATAAGCGATCTTATAATCACTGAGTATGTCATCAATGGTAAGACCGTGCAATCCGGACACAGAAGCGGGTATTGATTTCACAGATGTCATGTTTTTCCGGTTTATTATTAAAAAATCCAATATTGGAAGGTAAACAAAATTAGAAAAAAAACCTTTCTTTCAAAAAAGTGCCTGCCGTAGCATAAGTTTAGGAATATTTGGTAATACCTGATTTAAAACATGATAAACAAATATTATTTTAAAAATAAAAACTAATACAGAATTATATTCCATTATCGCAAAAATCAAAAAAATAAACCACAACACATTTATAATACTTAATCGATGAGTGATTATGTATATGACCCCGCGCCGGTTTGTGGTCGCAAAATATCAGTCCGGTTTTTATGACAAAAATACCGCTGTCCAGAGCGTGTATTATTTTCGGGAAAAAACCAGACATTCACAGTCCAAAAACCCTGATAGCTAACATATTAATTGTCAGTGGCTTCTTATATTTGTGTCATTCAAATTAAAAAAAGCAAGACTATGATAATAGGCGTTCCGAAGGAGATTAAAGACAATGAAAACAGGGTTGCGCTAACCCCTGCAGGCGTCAAGGAATTTTGTAAACGAGGGCATCAGGTATATGTCCAGCACAATGCCGGTTTTGAGAGCGGACTAACTAACGAAGAATACGAACATGCCGGTGCTGCCATTCTATCGACCATCGAAGAGGTGTATGCCATTGCCGAAATGATCATCAAAGTCAAAGAGCCCATTGCACCTGAATATCCTCTGATCAGGGAAGACCAGTTGCTATTTACCTATTTTCATTTTGCTTCGTACAGGCCGCTTACCGAAGCCATGATCAATAGCAAAGCGATATGCCTGGCTTATGAAACGGTTGAAAAGGCAGACAGAAGCCTGCCTTTGCTGATACCTATGTCAGAAGTGGCGGGTCGTATGGCGGTGCAGGAAGGGGCCAAATATCTTGAAAAACCCATGGGAGGCCGGGGCATATTACTCGGTGGCGTACCGGGTGTGCATCCTGCCAAAGCGCTGATTTTAGGTGGTGGTATAGTCGGTACACAGGCAGCAAAAATGGCCGCAGGTCTCGGAGCCGATGTCACGATTATGGATATCAGTCTAGCGAGACTCAGGTATCTTTCCGACATTATGCCCGCGAATGTGAACACCATGATGTCAAACGAATACAACATCCGTGAAATGATCAAGGATCATGACCTGATCATCGGCGCTGTACTGATTCCGGGAGCCAAAGCGCCGCATCTTATCACCAGGGATATGCTCAAGAATATGCGTCCGGGAACTGTGCTGGTAGATGTGGCAGTGGATCAGGGTGGCTGTATCGAAACCTGCAGACCCACCACCCACCAGGATCCGATTTACGTGATCGATGATGTGATCCACTATTGCGTAGCGAACATGCCGGGTGCTGTTCCTTATACTTCTACTGTGGCGCTAACGAATGCCACGCTGCCTTATGCATTGCAACTTGCCAATAAAGGCTGGAAACAGGCATGTAAGGACAATAATGAATTGAAACTTGGGCTCAATGTATTGAAAGGCGAGGTCGTTTATGAGGCTGTTGCCGAAGCTTTTGACTTGCCCTATGTAAACGTTGAAAAATTTCTGTAGAAGCAAGAGCCTACCGGCAATGCTGCCGGTAGGCCTTTTCTCCCTCCTCATCCCCGGCATTTTTTGATAAGGCAAATTCGGCACAAGCCTGTGCGATATTCTCTTTTTGAAGATATATCAAACCAAGATAATAATGACTCAACGCGATGCCGGCATCCATTGAAACCGACTGGGAAAATAGTCGTTCAGCGTTATTTAAATCCCCAGTTTCATAATAATAAATCGCCTTATTGCGATACGCCCAGGCATTCTCCGGTTTGATCATAATACTTTCGTTAATGTCTTTCAGCGAACGCTCATAATCTGAAATTTTCAAATAAACATAGCCCCGGTTATTGAGCATAAGTGCATCGTTGGATTTCAATGACAGGCCTTTGTTAAAATATAAAAGTGCAGAATCATAATTACCCAAATCTGTTTGAATCATCCCCAACACATTGAATGCTTCCGTTTTTGATGGATTCATCTCCAGAGCCTCTTTCAACAACTCTGCGGATTCTATATACGACTTTAAATAGTATTTGGCAGTCGCCAGATTAACATAAGTTTCGATATTGGAAGCATCCAGAGTCAATGCACGGCTGAAAGCCAATTCAGCAGAATCATATTGCTTTAATCCAAAAAAAGCCACACCCCTGGAAAAATAAACATCCTCAGGAGGATCGAATCGTCCGGTAATAAACCTCAAATCCTCCAGTGCACGATAGAAATTTCCAATTTCATTGTTGGCGTTGCTTCGGCTGTAATAGGCATCAAGAAATTGGGCATCCCGCTCAAGGCACTGATCAAACGCGAAAACAGCCTTTTCATAATCTCCCGTTTTGCTGTAAACGATCCCGAGGTTGTTGTATGCCTGTGCAAAATCAGGATCCAGCTCAATCGCGGCCTGGTAATACCTCAACGCTTCATCATAGAGCTTTTCTTTGAAAGCGATATTCCCTTTATGGACAAAATGCTTCTTTTTCTGATTGATGGATGACTGGTCACACCCCAATAACAAAACTGTGGTTAATGCGATAATAAGAAAGAAAACGGCGTTGCCTTGATGAGCCCGGTTCCGGAAAAGAGGTTTTACCATGATGCACAGGAATGATTAAAAAGTCGAATTTCGGAAATTTCTATCAGAGTTACCCAGCAAGTGCAAAAGTCTGGCTCTTTGTTCGTACCCTGGCTTTCAGACTATGCAGCACGTGAAATAACCCGAAATAGGTTCGATTTATATATATTCCGTCCCGTGCACCTCTGGCAGCATTTGCATTGCGTACTTCCTTAGAAGAAGAAATGCGCGTACCAAGCTCGTAGATTTGCCTGAAGAACGCCTCATCTCCAAAATCAAAATTATCGGAATGAAAAGGGCGTCCGACGAGATTTAACATTTCTTTGAACAGGGCTTTGAACATGGTTTTTTCCTTTTCGGAATCACTCTTGGTGAGGAATTCCAACTCATATAGCCAGTTATCAAATTTTTGCGGATCACTGGCGAAGGTGCGATCGTGAATCCTGAAATACCTGTGATAGAAATCATCCGGTATTTCCTTCACACAACCAAAATCGATGATCGCAATGGTGCCATCTTCATGAAAAATATAATTTCCCGGATGCGCATCGGCATGCATCATATGCAATACATGCACCTGATAATCATAAAAATCCCATAACGCCTGACCTATCCTGTCCCGTACCTGCTGAGATGGGTTCGATGCCAGAAATTCGTTCAGATGCAGGCCATCTATCCAGTCCATGGTGATGATGCGCTCCGATGACAGTTCCGGATAATAAGCCGGAAACCGGATATGATCCAAATGGCTGCAAGCCGAAGCTATTTGCATCGAACGCTTCACTTCGAGCTTATAATCCGTCTCTTCAATAAGCTTTTCATGGACTTCGGTCATATAGTAGTCAATCTCAGAATCGCTGATATTGAAGAGCAAATGGGCGAAAGGCTTCACAATTTTCAGATCTGAAGTGAGGCTGTCAGCCACGCCGGGATATTGGATTTTCACTGCCAATTTCTTCCCATTCAAAGTCGCCTGGTGCACTTGTCCGATGGATGCCGCATTCACGGCGCTTTTCGTAAAAGTGTCATATATATCAAATGGGCTCTTACCCAACTGATCCCTGAAAGTCTTAATCACCAGTGGAAGCGATAATGGCGGTGCGCTGTACTGTGCCTGAACAAACTGCTCCTGATAAGCCTTTGGCAGCATGCCCTGGTCGAGACTCATCATTTGTGCCACTTTCAGCGCGCCGCCTTTCAGGTGACTAAGCGATTCATAAATATCTTTTGCGTTTTCTTCGTGAAGTGTTGACCCCTCCTTCCTGTCATTAAACATCTGACGGGTATAGTGCTTCACATAGTTACTGCCGATTTTTGCGCCGGTTTTTATAAATTTGCTTGCACGTTGTACTTTTCCTGTAGGTATATTATTGTGTTCTTTCATTTCATAAATGTTGAATACGGAATTTTGCCAGGTCAAAAAATGAATCCAATCCGTTTGACCGCATCAGGTCAAAAGCAAAATTTACTGACTTTTCTATCAATGCATCGGTATCTTCAAAGCGTTCACTTTCGTCTTTGACCCAGAATTTGAAAATCGAAACCGCCTGAGCCCATAGTAGATATTTATACTTGTCCGTGATCATCTGCCGGCGGGCGATTTCTTCCGTGGCAAGACCTTCCTCTACAAGTTCACCGGCATACTGTTGGAAAGCGTCCTTAAATAATTCAAAATTCCCCGGGAACCACTCGTACAATCTTTCTTTTTTAGCGACATATTTTGCGTAGCTGCGGTATTCTGTAAGCTTTTCTATCCATGAGAAATAAAATGCGAGCAATTTCTCATTAACTGAATAGTCATGATATACGTCCTGATCCCTGAGCGCAGATACCACTTCATCAAAAGTAATTTTCCAGAAACCCTTTTCTAAGTCATCAAAGCTGTTGAAATATTTGTAAAAAGCCGATTCCTTCTTTTTGATACTATCCGTAAAATCGAATACAGACCGCGGCCTTCTGTCATTTTCCAGCAGATGCCTGATGTATTCGTTGATTATTTTTTCCTGTGGTTTATCCATAATAGTTTTAAACTACACAGATAAACTGCATGACTTACAAGAAGGTTATTGGATCGAGGGATATTTTGATGAAAAATTATTTTAAGTCATTGCATAGAGTCCCGCTAAGGATCAATGCAGAAAAACCAAAACCCAGGCATCAAAAAGCAAATAAATCCCAATGATTCAAATTTTAAAAAGCAAACAGGCTTTGGGTATTGCAGATTGACTTTTGGAATTTATTTGTGATTTGGGATTTGAATTTTGGTGATTTGAAAGTGTGAGCCTGAATTTTAAAAACAGCCACTACTTAGGTGGCAAATGGATGCCTGCAATCATGCATCGGGCGCTGCCTCCGCCGACCAGTTCTATGGTCGATACATCCGAATGTATGATCTCATTGTATTGAAGCAACACTTCTTTTTGATGACTATCCAGACATGAATATGCTGCATCAGACATCACAAGATACTTTTTGCCTTCCTTATTTTGCAATTGTATCATGTTGCCGGCAAAACTACTCATCTGTGCTC
Organism: uncultured Roseivirgaceae bacterium; assembly: GCA_964482185.1. Lineage (GTDB taxonomy): Bacteria > Bacteroidota > Bacteroidia > Cytophagales > Cyclobacteriaceae > JAAUQL01. Next base: position 3,485 of record CAYZWN010000119.1, on the reverse strand, counting down.
TGGCGATCTCAATGACTTCCAGTCCTGAATGTTTCAGAGTGTGCAGTACGCGTTCTTGCTGCGTTTTTTCAATGGATTGCGCACAAATAACACAGTAACCCTCGCCAATCATCATCATTACATTGGTGTGAAAAATATCAACTCCTTCGGAATCGGTGGCATTAAAAAACACCCCTTCATAACCCAATCTGTGACAAATCCTGTCAAAAAGTATTTTATTGGTTCGCGGAGATTCATTAGCATAGGCAATTTTGCTGATATGGTCGAAGACTATACTGCCAGAACCTTCCAGAATAAGGCCATTAACCTCTTCCACAGACAGATCAATCACCTCTCTAATCGTGAATGACTCCCCGATTTTATCAATAACATCCAACCTCCTCTCCAGACGTCGATTTTCTGCCAGCATAGGGTAGAGGACCACGGTGCCATCCTGGTGAAAAGTTACCCAATTATTTGGGAAAACGGCATCTGGCAGTTTTTTGTGTTTCGGAGAATGAAATACATGTACTTCAATGCCATGTGCTCTGAGATTTTCAACAAAACCATCAAACTGTGTAATAGCATTTTTCCTGATCTCGCTATTGCTGCCGACTACCTTATCGGCATGAAATGTATTTGATTCCGCCGTTTGTGGGTTAAAACCAAAAAACTCCGGCCTAACCATAAAAATCGATGAAGGTGACTGTATCATGGCGCAAATAAAAATATATTTTGCGATCAATCCATCAATAGCCCACCATTAATTTCGAGTGTTTCTCCGGTGATAAACGAGGCTTGTTCGGATGCCAAAAACAAAACCCCGAACGCAACCTCCTCCGGCCGGCCTTCGCGTTTCAACGGCGTGTTGGCTACATATCCGGCGCGCGCCTCAGTGGTTGAATATGTGTCGTGGTATGGCGTGGAGATTACTCCCGGAGCTACAGCATTCACCAAAATACCCGTTCCGGCTACTTCCTTCGCGAGACTTTTTGTGAGGGTGAGCAGGCCGGCTTTGGCGGTAGAATAATGTCCCGCTCCGAAACCACCTCCGTTTCGCGCGGCAACGGAAGTCATATTGATGATTCTGCCATACTGGTTTTTTTTCATAAATGGGATTACAGAACTGGAGCACAAAAAAGCGCTTTTCAGATTCACATCCATCACCCTGTCCCAGAGCTGCTCGTCCATCGTTTCCAGGCCGCAGCGCTCAACCAGTGTGCCGGCATTGTTTACGAGAATATCAATCCGGCCAAAATGATCCAGCGTTTGGGAAATAAGTTTATCTACATTTACTTTTGAAGCCAGATCACCGCCCACCGCGATGGACTTTTGACCCATCTCCGTAATTGCACGGACTACCTCATCGGCTCCTTCCATATTCGAATTGAAATGAACCACAACACTAGCCCCTGATCTACCAAACTCCAGCGCTGTGGCTTTGCCTATTCCGGAGCTCGCGCCTGTGACGATTACTACTTTGTTGTCGAATCTTATATTCATAACTAAACAATTGTTTGTTTAAAACTAAAAAATCATGACCGGAATCCAGCCATGATTTTTATTCATTTTTTTTCAGGAACCTAATTTCTGAGCTTGTCGTATCTAAGTAGCGCCTCGAGGAAATAATAATCACCATAGACCAGCGGACCGTCAACTTCTGATTCCTTGGGCTTATGCCCCGTGCAATGCTTTAAAAGAAAATAGTTATTGGTACCGGCCTCTGCAAGGTATTCCTCCGAACTCAGGCTTATGAGCAACTTTTCGGCATAATCAAAATATTTTTGCCCACCGGTTCCCGTCAATTGACTCAGTTCAAGCAAAGCACTGGCGTTGATGGCTGCTGCCGATGCATCCCTGGGTTCGTTGGGGATTCCTGGTGCATCATAATCCCAGTAGGGAATGAGGTCTTCCGGCGTGTTGGGATGTTCCATGATAAACTCCGCAATCTTTTCCGCCAAATCCAGATATGCGGCATTGCCGGTCTCCCGGAAGGCAAAAGTGTAGCCGTATAATCCCCATGCCTGTCCGCGCGCCCATGCAGACTCATCGCTTATGCCCTGGTGCGTTACCTTCTCCAGCACTTCACCGGTTTCGGGATCATAATCTACCACATGCCAGGTGCTGAAATCATCCCTGAAATGATGTTCCATAGTCGTATTGGAATGATCGATGGCGATTTGTGTGAAAGCATCATCACCCGACAATTTCGACGCCGCGAACAACAGCTCCATGTTCATCATATTATCGATAATCACCGGGAATTTCCATTTATTCGACCAGTCCCAGGATTTGGTACAGCCAACATTTTGATTGTATCGTGAGGCGAGCGATTTGGCTGTTTGAATTAATATTGGCTCGTACTCCTTATTTCCTGTAAGTCTCAACCCGTTGCCATAGCTGCAATACATCACGAAACCAACATCATGCGTACCTGTATGAAACTGCACTTCGTTCAGGGCTTCAGTCCACTTAACTGCAGCACTTTTCCATTTATCATCCTCCGTAAATTCATACAAATACCATAGACTGCCCGGGAAAAATCCGCTTGTCCAGCCGGTCGCATGGGAAGTATGCAGGGTGCCGTCGGGATTAGTAGATCTGGGGAATTCTGTCAGGTCCTTGTACTGCGCCACTGCATTGCCCATCTGAACTTCTGCGCGCTGAAATACTTTTAAAACCATATCCCTTTCACTTTCTGCCTGATCGGCACTCTTTTTGTTGCACGAAAAAGATATCATTGCCATGGCAATGAATAAAAAAACCACTTTTTTCATCTTCATAATTTTTACTTAAAATTAAACAAAAAGCCCATTGATAAAATGGGCTTTTTGTTGTTTCAATATGAATTAACCCCAAAATTCATCTGAATTTTGCACTGCGGTTTAATACCCCAGATTTTGTGGTTTCAAATTCTCATTTCTATCGAGTTCAGACTGTGGCAGCGGGAAATAATAATCCCTTGCAGCATCGAAATTTTCGTGCGGCTCAAGGGAATTCGGCCCTTTAAAAACCTCGTCTCCAATGTTCCATCGCTTGATGTCATACCACCTTTTGTATTCAAAAGCCAGTTCCAACCTTCTTTCTTCTCTGATTGCCTCGGTGAGGTCTCCTTCTGTTGTGGTGTAGTCAGCAGGAAAATCTACCTGCATTCCTGCCCAGTTCCTTGCCCTGGCCCGCACCTGATTGAGATACCCGATGGCTTCAGCATCCTGGCCAAGATTGTCAGCGGCTTCTGCTGCAATAAGTAGAACCTCTGCATATCTCATGGCCGGATAGTTATTGTCTGAAATACCCCCGTCTCCACGATTTTTTCCCGGATTAGCCCAATATTTGGCAATATGAGGTCTCGGAGAACCATGATTTGGGGCAAACCTGTCATAACCCACCCATTCTGTAAGTTGAATATCGGCATACGCAGAATCCACAAAACTGACTTTTTTGCGATAATCGCGGCTATCCCAGGTATCAAATACAGGGAATGCAGGCACGCTTACACTCCAACC
>CAYZWN010000118.1:0-14241 GCA_964482185.1 uncultured Roseivirgaceae bacterium | reverse complement strand
AATTCAGGGTAATATCGTTTTTTTGCCTTTTTTAGGATAACAAAGAAAAGTCTTATTGCATCGGAAAAATCCTGGCTTTTGATGAATGGGGCGGAAGTGTATAGAAGTTTTGTATTTGGAAGGATGAGCAGCAACATTAAACTTAACCTGCGGTTTATCGGGTATTTATGCCTCCTGGGCTTTACGGGATGCAATAATGACAATGGTCAACATATGTCCTTTAAGTTATTGAAGCCCGCCCAAACAGGTATTCATTTCAGCAATGACCTGGAAGAAACGCATCAAATGAATATCATTTCCTATCCGGACTTTTATAGCGGCGGTGGTGTGTCGGTTGGAGATATCGATAATGATGGTTTGCCGGACATTCTTTTTATCGGCAATCAAAGACCTGCTGTTTTATACAAAAACCTTGGTGGATTCAGATTTGAAGACATCACCACCCGGGCCGGGCTTTCAAACATGGGCCGAGGGTGGTTTACCGGAACATGTATGGTGGATGTGAACGGAGATGGCTGGCTCGATATACAAATCAGCAAGTCCGGCATGGAGGCGCCGGAAGATCGGGCGAATCTTCTGTACATTAATAATGGCGACGGAACATTTACCGAAAGGGCAAAAGAGCTTGGATTGGACAATCAGGGTTTTAGTGTGAACACCACTTTTTTTGATTACGATAACGATGGCGACCTGGATGCCTATGTGGCCAATCAGGTTTCTTCAAGATTGAACAGCAACGACGCAAGCCGGATGAGAAAAATTTCGCACCCTTATGCCGGTGACAAACTCTATGAAAACGTGCATGGCAAATTTGTTGACGTGACGGAGCAGGCGGGTCTTTATAGTTCTGAAGTTGGCTTTGCCCATGGTATTGCGGTTGGCGATTTCAACGATGATGGCTGGGATGATATATATGTGAGTAATGATTTTTTTGAGCATGACTATCTCTATCTCAACAATGGAGATAAGACTTTCAGAGAGGTGATGAAGCAATCCATGAAACATATACCACATTTTTCCATGGGCAATGATGTCGCTGACATTAATAATGATGGTTTGCTTGATCTTGTTGTACTCGATATGGTGGCTGAGGACAACAGGAGGCTGTATATGAATACGGGCGGGTCGGGCCAGCAAAATTTTGAACGTACGGTTTTTTTGGGCTTGCATTATCAATATATGTTTAACATGATTCAATTGAACAATGGCAATGGCACATTCAGCGAAATCGGCACCATGGCCGGAATGGCGCGCACCGATTGGAGTTGGGCGCCTTTGCTGGCCGATTATGATAATGACGGGTGGAAAGACTTGTACGTGACCAACGGTTTGCGCAAGGATGTGCGCAATATCGATTGGGGGGGGCACTACCGCAACCTGACTCAATTTGTTTCGGATTATACAAAATTTGAGCCTTCGCAATGGGACATGCTGCTCAGCTCCATGCCCAGCGAACAAATTGTGAATTATATGATGCGCAACAATGGCGACCTCACCTTCAGTAAGGTTATGGATGATTGGGGAATGAATCAAATGTCATGGTCGAACGGAGCTGCCTATGCCGACCTGGACAACGATGGTGACCTCGATCTGATCGTGAATAATGTTGACGCAGCGGCATTTATTTATGAAAACAAGTCAAGAGGCAACAATTACCTGCGCTTTAAAATAGAAGGCGCTGCAGGCAACAAAATGGGACTTGGTACGAAAATCAGAATTTTTCACGGGGATCATTTTCAGTATCAGCAGCATTACAATTCGCGTGGCTACAGGTCAAGCGTCGAACCTGTGATGCACTTTGGACTCGGTCAGGATACCCTGGTGCATAAGGTGGAAATTACCTGGCCTGATGGTAAAACAACCTTATTGAAAGATATGGAGGCCAATACGGTAGTTTCCATCAATTACTACGATTCATCCTGTGATTCATTAGAGCCTGTAAAAAAGCCAAAGCATGTGTTTGAAGATGCAACACATTTGATTGGCCCTGACTGGAAGCACAGGGAAAACGAAATGTTTGATTTCGTGACTGAACCGACCCTGCCATATAAGTTGTCGTCTCTGGGCCCGGCACTCGCAGTGGCTGATGTGAACGGCGATGGTCTCGATGATTTTTTTATCGGAGGTTCCTTTACCCTGCCTGCTCAACTGATTTTGCAGAAAGAACCCGGAGTATTTGTCAAATCCCAAATTGATTTCTGGCAATCAGAAAGCATTTATGAAGATGTCGGTGCTGCGTTTTTTGATTTCGACGGCGATGGCGATTTGGATCTCTATGTAGCAAGCGGTGGCAATGAAAACAGGACAGACAAGAAGCGTTTGCAACACAGATTGTATAGGAATGACGGTGTTGGGAATTTTTCATTAACCGAAAACATACTGCCTGAAATATTTGTGAGTGGGAAAGTTGTGAAACCGCTTGATTACGATGGAGATGGCGATATTGACCTTTTTGTCGGTGGCAGGCTTATCATCGGACAATATGGCCAGCCGCCGGACAGTTACCTGCTAATTAATGAAGGCGGGCGTTTTGTGGATGCCACCGACCGGCTTGCTCCGGCGTTCAGAGGTTTGGGCATGGTGACAGATGCCGTATGGTCGGATTACGATCAGGATGGTGATGCAGACCTTATTATCGTTGGCGAATGGATGCCGGTCACAGTTTTTACAAATGAAAATGGTGTACTTACCATGGAGAAAAATACAACAGGACTGGAGAAAACAGGCGGTTGGTGGCAATCTATTGCCGCTGCAGATTTGGATCATGATGGGGATGACGATTATGTGCTGGGGAATATAGGCTACAATTATAAATTCAACGCGCCGCTTGAGCTGTACACCGGATATTTTGACCAAAGTGGCAGAATCAGTATGATCATCGGATATTATGAGAATGGGAAAATTTATCCCACCTCAGATCGCTATAAACTGATCGAACAGAACGGGTGGATTGACCGAAAGATTCCCAGTGACGATCAGTTTGCGCTCTTGACAATCGAAGAAATATATGGCAGGGAAGTCATTGACAAGTCATTAAATCTTAAAATCCAAACGTTGGCTTCCGGATACCTCGAAAATCAGGGAAAAGGCAATTTTGTATTTAAGCCATTTGATAACCATGCACAAATTTCATTAACCAACAGTATTATTATTGAGGATTTTAACAAGGATGGTCACAACGACATTCTGCTTGCGGGCAATTTTCATGATATGGAAGCGGAGACAATCAGGCTGGATGCCTCAATTGGAAGCTATCTTGTCGGTGACGGACAAGGAATTTTTAAACATAAGTCACACCTTGAAACTGGCTTGTTTATAGATGGCGACATAAGGCATGCTGCCCAGATTCGAATTGGCAGCAGAAAGCTCTGGCTATTTGCCCGCAATAACGACAGTATAAAGGCAGTCGGGATTTTAGAATGATAAATAATTACCATGAAGCGGTCATTTAGTGTAATTTTCACATTAAAGGTATTATTTACATTTAATCGAATTTTTCTTTGCAATTATTAATTTATCATTTTATCTTAGGACAAGATTACACCCAAAAATCCTAAGCGTACCCTTGAAAGAACGAAATCTATATGAACAATTAAGCCTGCGCGATATATTTAAAAAGCTCAGCGAATCACCAGACAGAGGCCTTTTTAATCACTTTTTCAACAAGTATTATCCAAAGCTGATGTGGTTTGCGCTCATCTATGTTAAGCAGCACAATCTCGCCGAAGAAATCGTGTCGGATGTTATGCTTAATCTTTTTAGAAAGTGTCAAAAGCTCGCAGAATCGGAGAATATCGAGGGCTACATTTTTATTTCCGTAAAGAACCAATCGCTAAAATATCTTAGAAAAAACAAGAATCACATTTTCATTGAAAACTACGAAAATGAGTCGGACCTGGTGATCCCGACATATCAAACACCCGAATACGAATATATCTCAGGTGAGTTTCATCAGGTCGTAAGAAAGGCCATTGATGCGCTGCCCCCCAAGCGCAAGCTTGTATTTTGCATGATCAAAGAAGAAGGCCTCAAATACCAGGATGTCGCCAAACTATTTGACCTTTCCGTAAAAACAGTTGAGACACACATGGGACTTGCCTTGAAATCTATCAACGAGTGCATTGAATCGTATAAAAACGACAAAAGAGCAGAGGCGCCTGTTTTCGCGATTAAAAAATAATCATCGTTTTTTTTATCTTTCTTTAAGGGTTTTGCTTTATCGCTGGATTTTTAAAACATATTCAGAGCAAAGAATGACCGATCTTACAAAACAAAAATTGTTTGAACTGATAGCCAGGAAGTTGTCCGGAGAAACCTCCGAAGAGGAAGACCTTCTCCTTGACAAGCTCATTCAGGAATCAGATCATGCTAAAAAAATACTATACAACGCCCACCAAATTTGGTCTGCAGATTATTTCCCTGAGAAAAACACGGAGTTGGTCGCACAAAAAGAAGCAGGAGACAGGATATGGAATAAAACGTTTGCACAAAATAGCGCCCCCAAACCAAAAGGGAATGGAATTCGGTTATTTGCCATAGCAGCGGTTATTATTGCTTTACTGACCACATTATTCATGTTTGAATTCAATAATAATGTTGAGTCACCCGCCGTGCCTGAAGTTTCAATCATCCAAAAGCAAACACTTCCCGGTCAGAAATCAACCATCACCCTGAGAGACGGTACTGTGGTATGGCTTAATTCAGGGAGTTCCATCAGGTACTACAGTGATTTTAATGAAAAAATAAGATTAATTCACCTGGAGGGTCAGGCATATTTTGATGTTTTTCAGGATAGAACAAAGCCATTTATAGTAAGATGCAGGGATCTCAGAATCGAAGCGCTTGGTACATCCTTCGATGTAAACGGCTATGTCGACTCGCCAATACAAGTTAGTTTGTTATCCGGAAATGTGGAGCTTTCACTGGGAAGGTATAAAACAAATGGTGAAAATATCATTCTTAATCCTGGCGAGTATTCTGTACTTAATGTAAACAATCAATTTATTGAAAAAGGGTCATTCAAGCCATACGAGGTACTTTCGTGGAAGGAAGGCAGATTGATATTCGAAAACGCCAAAATATCAGAGATCATACCAAAGCTTGAACTTTGGTATGGTGTCAAAATCAATAACCAACTCCGTTTGAATTTAAATAAACCATATACAAGCACCTTCGAGCGAGAAAACCTCGAGAACATTTTGATGAATATGGGAGGCGTATTGAATTTTAATTATGAAATTAAAGGAAATGATGTTACCCTGATAAACTAATGTGCCTATGTGAAATGAAAAACAGATGAAAAAAAGTAGCTGACCTCAGAGGATCAGCTACCGTATCCCCACCAAACTCGACTCCGGTGAGGATAAGATTATTAAATGTTTAATCTTAAAACCAAAGTTATGAAGTTTAAAGTACTTGACAAGTTGATTATGCTATCAAAGCTTACTATCAAAGGTATAATTCTACAATGTCTGCTTATAAATGTAATTCTGGCCGCTGACCTGTCAGCCCAGGACATAAAAAGCGTTACAGACGTAAGAATTGATATGAATGTAAAAGACGCCAGTCTTTCAGAACTGTTTAATTATATAGAAAGCACAACGAATTTCTATTTTTCATTCAGTGCTGAAGATATCGGCAATGACTTCTCTTACTCCAATTCAAGGAAGAAAGTGACTGTAAGAGAGGTATTGTTGGATGTTTCTGAAAAAGCCAATCTGAAATTTAAGCAGGTTAACAGGAACATTATCGTGCAAAAAAATACCAGTAATCCGCAGGTAAAGCCCAACATTGAAGTAATCATTCAGGGCATTACCATCACCGGAAAGGTAAACTCTGTTGAAGACAATGCAGGTCTGCCGGGAGCAAACGTAATTGTAAAAGGCACAAGCACAGGTACCGTTACAGACATTGATGGCAACTATGTGATTGAAGTTCCTGATCAGAATGCCATCCTGGTTTTCAGTTCGGTAGGTTATGTTACTCAGGAAGTAGCGGTTGGCAACCAGGCGGTAATTAATCTGACAATGACTGCCGATGTAACGGCCCTTGATGAGATTGTCGTTGTCGGTTATGGCGAGCAGAAAAAAGTAACTGTAACCGGCGCTGTGGTGGACGTGAAAGGGGATGAATTGGTAAGATCGCCAGCAGTGGATATGACCAACTCCATTGCAGGTCGTATGCCGGGTGTCGTCGCTATTCAGGCTAGTGGAGAACCAGGCTATGATGGTTCCTTAATTAAGATAAGAGGTTCTAATACATGGGGAAATAGTTCACCATTGATTGTGATAGATGGTATCCCCGACAGAGATGGAGGTTTTGGTCGTTTAACGCCACAGGATGTGGAGTCTATTTCTGTATTGAAGGATGCCTCTGCAGCAATTTATGGTGCAAGGGCTGCTAATGGCGCCATTATCATAACGACTAAAAAAGGTGCTACCGGCAAGCCAACCGTTTCATTTGATATGAACTTTGGGTGGGCGCAGCCAACATCAGTTCCTCAAATGTCGAATGCAGTGGAGTACGCCAATATTATGAACGAGCTGCCAATATACAGGCAGATTCCGGTAAATGAATGGCAAACAGCATGGCAGAGTATTCAATCTACAGGCGTTTATAATTCGCCAACTCCCGGGGTCAACCCGCTAAGCGCAAATTATAGTCCCGATGCCATTGCCAAACATGCTTCAGGAACAGATCCATGGGGATATCCGGACACCGACTGGTTTGGAGATGCATTTAAGACCTGGGCACCACAGAGCAGGTACAACTTCATGTTATCCGGAGGAGCGCCAAAAGTGAAATACATGGCTTCTCTCGGCTACGTATATCAGGATGCCATTTACAACAATAGCGCTACTTACTATAAGCAGTACAACGGTAGATTAAATCTTGAGGCAGAGGTAAATGATTTTGTGAAAACTAACTTTGGCCTGATGTTCAGGAGGGAAGATAGAAATTACCCAACAGAATCGGCAGGAGCTATTTTCAGAATGCTGATGCGTGGCCGTCCGACCGAACCGGAAGTTTGGCCTAACGGAAAGCCCGGACCCGATATCGAAAATGGCCAGAACCCATATGTGATCACAACCAATGCTACGGGTTATCAGAATAACCCGACTGACTTCATCCAGTCCAATGCATCTATTGTTATCACTCAGCCCTGGATTGAAGGGTTGAAGCTCACATTGAGCGGAGCGGCTGATATCAGAAACGATTACAACAAGAGATGGCAAACACCTTGGGAACTGTACTATTGGGATAGGCTTACCTATGAGGATGACGGCGTTACACCTTTGCTTACGTCAGCTGTCCGGTCTAACTTTAACGACCCGCGTCTGACGGAATCGAATGAGCGAAGGCTAAATACGAACCTTACAGCGCTGCTCAATTATGACCGGACTTTCGGCGGTGGTCATACACTAAGTATACTCGCGGGTGCGACAAGAGAAAATTTCACAGGCAACAATTACTTCGCTTTCAGAAGATTTTTCCTGTCAACTGCAGTTGATCAGCTTTTTGCCGGTGGAACTGAGCAGCAAAATACCGGTGGAAGTGGATATGAAATTGCACGCATGGGTTATTACGGAAGGTTCCAGTACAACTATAAGGAAAAATACCTTGCGGAATTTATCTGGCGTTACGACGGATCAGACTGGTTTCCTCTAGAGAATGCACAGGGCGATCAAAAACGCTTTGGATTCTTCCCGGGAATTCTTTTGGGATGGAATATGACCAATGAAAACTGGTTTAACGTTTCAGCAATTGACTATATGAAACTTCGGGGTTCTGTAGGCCAAATGGGTAATGAATTAATCTATCTGCGTGGACAACCACAAAGATATGCGTATCTCTCAACCTATAGCTTCAATGAATACCCAATCAATTCTATTGTCGAAAAGACTTTGTACGAAACATTGCTAGCCAATGACAATTTCACATGGGAACGAGCAACAAACTTTAACATTGGTTTGGATGCAACTCTCTTCGCAGGCAGACTGGATATGACACTGGAGTATTTCTATAATAACAGAGGTGATATCCTTATTGATAACCTAAGTTCAACGCCTACTTCATCGGGTATATCAAATCTATTGCCTCCTGTGAATGAGGGTAAACTGATTAACCGAGGTTTTGAATTTGCGTTGAATTATAATCATGCCTCCAATGCGGTGAGATGGGATGCAGGGATCAATGGTGGTTATGCCATGAATGAAGTGGTGAACTGGGATGATGTCCCCGGTATTCCGGAATACCAGTTGAAAAAAGGCAAGCAGGTAAATTCTTATCTGGTTTATCAATCTGACGGAGTATTCCAGAACCAGGAAGAGATTGCGGCTGAGACACTGGATTACAGCGGTGTTACCAACCAGTTGATACCAGGTGATATGAAAATTAAAGATTACAACGGCGACGGAGTAATTAATGCTGATGACCGGGTGCGTATCAACAACAATATCGAGCCGACATTTAACTTTGGTGCAACATTCAACATGTACTGGAAGCGATTTGATCTGAATGTCTTATTCCAGGGTGCAACAGGCGCAAAGATGCGTATCTACACGGAATCAGGCGATATTGGTAATTTCCTGAAATACGATCATGATAACCGCTGGACTATCGACAATCCGAGCAGTGAGCATCCCAGACTGGCAAGCCGGGGGGATACTTATTATACCGGAGGTAATTTTGGGCAGAATACTTATTTTCTGTTTAGCAAGGACTATGTGAGGCTGAAGAACCTTGAAATAGGATATAATATCCCGTTCCAGAATACTAATGCCATTCAAAAACTACGTTTGTTCTTTAATGGGTTAAACCTATTAACATTCGCGGCCAATGATATATACGATCCGGAAGGAACTGCAGGAAGTGGTGTCTTTTATCCACAATCCAGAGTATTGAACGTAGGATTAAGTGCAACATTCTAACAGACTGGAATTATGAAAAAGATTATAAAAATTGTAGTGATTGTTCTGCTGTCAGTAGGATTGCATTCATCGTGTAACACTGATTTTCTAAACACAGAGCCATTAGATAAAATCGCGAGTAGTACTACATGGACTGATGGTCCCTTGTCTCAGGCTTTTATTTTCGGAGTTTATGCGTACTTCGATTATGGCGGATTCCAGGAGCAGATGCTTGCAGCATACACTGACGAAGCCATGTTTACGCATGCAGGACGCAACATCGAGAATTTTACCCAGGGATCCGAATCACCTTCAAACCCGGCATGGTTTAGCAATACCTATGCATGGGCAAGTATGTATTCAGCGATCAGAGCAGCCAATGTGGCGATCAAGGAATTGCCGACCTCTACCTTTAGTGATGATGTGCTGAGGGAGCGTCTGATGGGCGAGGCACATTTTCTGAGAGCTTATTTCTATCATCAATTGGTACGGTTTTACGGTGGTGTTCCCATCATCGACAGACCATACGAGATCAATGAGGATTATGAAATTGCCAGGAACACCTGGAAAGAATGTGTGGATTTTATTGTCAGCGATCTTGATAAGGCAACTCAAATGCTTGATGGTAAAGAAGTAACTCCCGGTCGTGCCTCAAAACTCAGCGCCATGGCCCTGATGGCAAGGGTGCTGCTGTATGATGCGAGCGATCTGCATGACGGCCCAACAGCACAAGCAAAATCAGGTACCTTAAGTGGATTTGGAAATATTGAGTTAGTGGCTAATTCCTCAGGCTCCAGAACCGAAAGATGGAATAAGGCAAAAGCTGCTGCGAAGGCGGTTTTGGATGCAACACCCGGGTATAAGCTGAATCTTAGTGAACCGGTATCTTATGAAGAGGGCATACACAATTATATAGCTCTTTCTCTTGGTGGCGGCAGCGCTGTGGCTGATGCATCAGCCGGGGTGGAATTGCTTTTGCAGAGAACCCATACGCCTCTTTACACACGCGAAGATAACTGGCCTCTGGGGGGTATTAATTTTGGTATCAACAACGGTCCGAATGGTTATCACAACTGGGCAGGCAATACGCCAATCCAGAATCTGGTGGATGACTATGAAATGATGGACGGTTCAAAGTTTGACTGGAATAATCCGGAACATAAGGCTGCTCCTTACACAAACAGAGATCCCAGGTTATATGGCACAGTTTTGTATGATGGAGCAGACTGGAAACCACGCCCTGACGACGTGACAGACCGCGAGCCTTACGATCAGATTCAGACAGGATATTATGATGATGGTGCCGACGGTGTAATCAACGGTATTGATACCCGCGAATCTCCGGTAGAAAACTGGAATGGCAGCCGCACAGGCTATTATGTCAGGAAGTTTATCGATCCGGATCCCTCGTTATCCGATAATTTCTCCTCTGCACAGGTAATTCCCTGGCCGTTTATCCGTACCACGGAAATGGCTTTGAGTTATGCTGAGGCATGCTTTGAATTAGGTGAAGAAGCAATTGCCCATGAGTGGATTAATAAAATCAGGTTCAGAGCCGGTATGCCTGCCATTAGTGATGCAGGTGAAGCGCTTCGCGACAGAATTCGAAACGAAAGAAGAATTGAACTCGCTTATGAAGAACACCGGTATCATGACGCTCGTCGCTGGATGATTCCCGCAGAAACAGTAGGACGTGGTATAAAGGTCATGAATACGCAGGCTAAGCTCAAATCCGGACAAACTCCGCATGTGCCATACCGTTACGACACGGATGTGTATGAATATACTTACACACCAGTTGATAACACGCAGGTAGAGACAAGGCAGTGGAGAGACAGAATGTATTTCCGGCCAATTTTGAGAGATGAAATGCTGCGAAATTCGCTTCTTATCCAAAATCCGGGATATGATACAAACTAAATAGTTAATAATTATTTTTACTGAAGATCTATTCCCACATATGGGGATAGATCTTCTTTTTTTGTATTCTTGTCAAAACCAGAATTCCTCTATATGTCATTTGAGTTCCTGCCAGATAAGGAAAATATAATCAGACTTGTCCAATTGGCTTTGTTGGTCATGTTCATGTTTGCGGCAGCGTGCAGCAGTGATGATAAATCCGTTGACGTTAAGCACAAAGTCAGACCCTTATTTAATCTCATTCCACCGGAACAGTCCGGTATTTTTTTTACCAACAATATCCAGGAAGGCCTCAATACCAACGTGCTGATGTACGAGTACTTTTACAATGGCGCCGGAGTTGCAGCCGGTGATCTGAACAATGATGGCCTGGAAGATTTGTTCTTTACCAGCAACATGGAAAACAATGCATTATTCATAAACAAAGGCAATATGCAGTTCGTAGAGGTAGCATCTACAGCAGGTGTCACCGGCAGACCCGGTCCCTGGAAAACCGGTGTGACCATGGCAGATGTGAATGGCGATGGCTTGCTGGACCTTTACGTTTGCTATTCAGGCAAGATGGCGCCCGAGCGATTGATTAACCAGTTGTTCATTAACATTGGCCCAGGCCCGGACGGCATTCCCCGTTTCAGGGAACAAACACAGGAATATGGTTTGGCTTTTCCGACCAATACCACCCATGCAGTTTTTTTTGATTTTGATAATGACGGAGATCTCGATCTCCTGATACTTAACCACCATCCTGATTCATTGCCAAAGCTCGATGAGGAGGATACAGAAGCAGTTCTCAAAATTGACGATCAACAACACGGTATTCGCCTTTTAAGAAATGATGGCGGATATTTTACAGATGTTACCATTGATGCCGGCATCATCAGTTCCCCCATTACCTATGGATTAGGTGCCGGCATAGCTGATATAAACCTCGATGGCTGGGCGGATATTTATATCTGCAACGACTTTTCATTACCTGATTACCTCTATATCAACAACGGTGATGGCACATTTACAGACAAACTTCAGGATATGCTCGGGCACATTAGCTACGCAAGCATGGGCAATAATATTGCCGACATCAATAACGATGGATTACCGGATATTTTTTCGCTCGATATGCTTCCGGAGGATAACCGAAGGCAGAAATTACTTTTAGCGCCCAATGATTATGATTTCTTTGATTTGAACCTACGCCTGGGTTTTTATCATCAATATCTGCGTAGCATGCTGCATTTGAACAACGGCAATGGCACATTCAGCGAAATAGGACAAATAGCAGGCGTAGCAGCAACCGACTGGAGCTGGACGCCATTATTTGCCGATTTTGACAATGATGGTTGGAAAGACCTGCTGATAACGAACGGCTATCTGCGCGATTATACCAATATGGACTTCCTGAGGAATATGGACATGTTTGTGCAGCAAAACCAAAGAATGAAACGTGAGGATGTGCTGGTGCTCGTGAACCAGATGCCCGAGACAGAATTACAGAATTATATTTTTCATAATAATGGCAATGCCACGTTCACCCAAACCAACGACTCATGGGGCATCACCGAAACTTCCTACACCAATGGCGCCATTTATGTTGACCTCGATAACGATGGTGATCTCGACATCGTAACCAATAACATCAATAAACCGGCATTTATCTATGAAAATAAATCACGGGCAGTCAACCAAAACAATTTTCTGAAAGTAAAGCTTGTTGGTGATTTGAATAATAAATTCGGCTACGGGGCCAAAGTTTATATTTATTACCAGGGCCAGCAGCAACTGCTTGATCACCAGCCTGCAAGAGGCTACCAATCGAGTTCGTCCCAACTGCTTCATTTCGGCCTTGGCAAAACAGAAGTGCTCGATTCCGTGAAGGTTATCTGGCAGATGGGAAATTATCAAACTTTGGTTCGCGTACCTGCTAATCAGACAATTACACTTAGCGAAAGCAACGCGAAAGGGGTTTATGCCTATAAAAAACCGGAAAACCCGGTTTTTATGGAAGTATTGCCAAATTTAAATTTTGAGCACTTTCAGCCGGATATCAAAGACTTCAAGCGCCAGGCGCTGATGTTCAATGCGAAGTCATTTGAGGGGCCGTGTTTGGCTGCCGCCGATGTGAATGGCGATGGGCTTGAGGATATTTTTATCGGAGGCGGGGCTGGTCAGGCAGCGGTATTATTCATCAATTCCAGCACTGGATACAGAAGAAGTTTGGAGAAAGTTTTTGATGAAGACAAGGAATCGGATGATGTCAGGGCATTGTTTTTTGATGCAAATAATGACGGCTACCCCGATTTGTATGTTTGCAGCGGCGGTTATCATAATTTCGATCCCGGTGATCCGGCATTACAGGATAGATTATACATGAATGACGGTAATGGTAAGTTTACCAAAGTTGTATTGCCGGAAATGCGCACAAGTGCCAGAGCAGTTGCTGCTCATGATATAAACGGGGATGGTCATGCCGATCTGTTTGTCGGAGGGTTTGTGATACCGGGCAGGTATCCTGAGCTTCCGGAAAGTTACATTTTGATTAATGACGGCAATGGAAAATTCAGTGACGAAACAAGTCAAATCGCCCCTGAACTCGAACGAATAGGGATGGTGACAGACGCGCTGTGGCACGACCTCGACAAAGATGGATCTGCTGAGCTGATCGTGTGTGGTTTATGGATGCCGGTAGCGGTATTTTCTGTAGTTGATGGTAAATTACAGAATAGAACAACTGATTTTTTCGATAAGCCTTATCATGGCTTTTGGAACGCTTTACACATCAATGATTTCAACGGTGACGGCAGACCTGACCTGATCGCCGGCAATCTTGGCGAAAACTCACAAATGCGTGTGAAGAAAAATGAACCGGCAGAATTATACTATAAAGATTTTGATAACAATGGCTCCGTCGATCCAATTATTTGCTTTTACATACAGGGCAGGAGCTATCCTTATGTCACCAGAAAAGAACTGATTGCCCAATTACCCAGGATGGAACAAAGATTTCCAACATTTGAAAGTTATGCCGATGCGACAGTAGCCCATATTTTTACTTCCGGCGAACTGTCCGGAGCAGGCAGGTTGGTCGCTGATCATGCACAAACTTCCTTTTTTGAAATGGGGCCACAAGGAAAATTCATCTTGAAAGAATTGCCGATCGAAGCCCAGTACGCGCCGGTTTATACCATTACTTCGCTGGACTACAACCATGATGGCCATGCGGATATATTACTTTGTGGCAACATCAACAATGCACGCATCAGGTTTGGAAAATACGATGCAAATTATGGTTTATTACTGCAAGGTGATGGCAATGGAAATTTTACAACAATTCCTCAACACCGTTCCGGCTTCAAACTCAAGGGCGATGTGCGCAGTGTGCTGATGCTGGACGATCAGATTTTTTTTGGCGTCAATG
>CAYZWN010000117.1:0-14247 GCA_964482185.1 uncultured Roseivirgaceae bacterium | reverse complement strand
CGTCCGAGCCATCAAGCATGGCAGTGCGCTGAATCAGATTGGAAACATTGGTTTGGGCTGTGAAACCTTCCTCGGCAGAAGGTTCGATGATCTCTGTAATTTCCTGTTGGCAACCGTTGAGCATGACTAAGGCTAAAGTTGCCATGACGATATTCAGGAAAATCAGGCTTATGGTAGCGATTACTGTGCTGATAAAGTTTTTTGATTTCATTTTGTCTGCGTTTCTTGATTTCACATATTGAACAGATGTCATTCCGGAATTCCTACCTGTGTTTTTCAATTAATTAAAATTCGAATATTAAACAGGCATGGGCTTTTAATTCCTACCCCGTGAATGAAAATTTCTTAATTTTGGCCAAAATCAAAAACACAATGGATCCTCCACAAAAGGAACATATTTGCGACGAAGACATTTTTAATACAATTTTCAGGAAGCATTCCAGAGACCTCCATAATTTCCTGTATTATAAGTATGGGGCAGACAACAATCCGAAAGATATCGTACAGGAAGCATTTCTGAAGCTTTGGGATAATTGCCATAAGGTGATCAGGGAAAAGGCGAAGTCGTTCCTCTTTACAGTCGCAAATAATCTCATGCTCAACGAACTGGCCAGGAAGAAAACCGCATTAAAGCATGCTCAGGAAAAACCCAGGTACCACACGGTTGAGTCGCCCCAGTTTGTTCTGGAAGAAAACGAGTACAATGCCAGGTTGCAGCATGCCCTCATGAGCCTGAGCGAGGATCAACGGATTACCTTCATGCTCAACAGGATTGAAGGAAAAAAACACCAGGAAATCGCCGATATGCTCGGGATTTCGAGAAAAGCAGTAGAGAAGAGAATTTATACAGCGTTGGATAAACTCCGGCAGCAGCTTGGAGAAATTTAAAAAAAATCTATAGATGGTAGGAATCGCAACGATATACCTGTTATAATACTGACTTGCATAATATGAATAACAAGGAATACATAGAAAAATGGCTGAATGGCACGCTGAACAGTGATGAGCTGGCGGTGTTTGAGCAGACCGACACCTTTCGCGAGCTTGTAAAAATTGATACGGCTATGCAGGCCTTTAAAGCTCCGGATTTCGATGTGGAGGCGGAGCTGGCAAGGTTAAAGCAGCGCAGGGAAAAGAAAGGCCAGGTGGTTGTATTTCCAATGCTCCGGCAAATATTACGCGTTGCGGCGGTGGTACTGATTGCCATCACGGCTTATTTCTATTTCTACCTCAATGCAAATACAACCTTGCAGACGGCAGGCGCTGAAAAAAACACACTTTATCTGCCGGATTCTTCCATGGTTGCTGTCAATGCCATGTCCCGCGTGGGGTATAAGAAAAACATTTGGAAATACTCCAGAACGGTGCAACTGGACGGCGAGGCGTTTTTTAAAGTGGCAAAAGGCTCGAGGTTTGACGTCATGACGGATGCAGGTGTGGTTACCGTGCTCGGGACCCAATTCAATGTGAAGCATCGCGATGATTATTTCGAAGTGGAATGCTTTGAAGGAATGGTACAGGTAAGCGCTCAAAACCAAGTAAACCAACTTGCGGCTGGATCGGGATTTCGAATACTCAATGGCGATGCACAACAGTTTTCTACTGCTAAAAGCACAACGCCTGCCTGGATGGAAAATGAAAGCGTTTTTCAAAGTGTATCCGTCAGGCTGGTTCTGAATGAATTTGAAAGGCAGTATAATGTTGAAATTTTAGCGGAGGGCCTGGATCTGGATAAACTTTTTACCGGAAAATTCAGACATAATGATATGCAGCAGGCACTTCAGGCCATTACTTTGCCTCTGAACCTCCAATACAAAATAGCAGACAAGGGTCAAATCATTCTTTCAGCCAGGGGTGAATAAATCATTCATAGTATTGATTTTTTTCCAGTGCCTGAGCTTTTCCCTGATGGCTCAGCAAACAACCTCCCCGGTAACGCTGCGCACAGTTTTGGATTCATTGGAGAAACGGCACCAAGTCACCTTCTCTTACGCGGATGAGAACATAGAGGGCATAACCACCAATCTTATTGATGAAAGCAGATCTCTTGAAGATGCGCTCCGTAATCTTTCCATTAGCACAGGCTTAGAATTCAGGATGTTGGAAGGTGGCGTAGTTGTGGTGATCAGGGCAGAGCCTGAAGGTTTTGATTTTTGTGGCATTATAACTGCCCGAGATTCTGGTGATCCAATCCCCAGAGCGATTGTCCAATCAGCAAACCAGGGAGCAGTTACAGATGAAAAGGGCTATTTTAAACTCCCAGGCGTGCAGGAGGGCGACTCCGCCACGATCAGGCATCTTGGATATAAAACCATAAAAATACCGGCTGGGCGGAGCGAAGACCCTTCAGGTTGTATGCACATTGTGCTGGAAGAAAATGTAATAAAACTCCAGGAGGTCATCATTGATAATTATATCATTCGCGGCATCAATGTGAGCAGTGATGGCGCATTGCGCATTGACGCCAAATCGATGGGCATACTTCCGGGACTGACCGATCCGGATGTGTTGCAAACTTTACAGGCCATGCCCGGTATTCAAAGCATCAATGAAACAGTCTCCGATATCAACGTCCGGGGAGGCACCAACGATCAGAACCTCATTTTCTGGGATGGCATTAAAATGTACCAATCGGGGCATTTTTTCGGGATGATATCCGGGTTTAATCCATACCTCACCGATAAGGTTGTGCTGGTTAAAAATGGCACTACTACGGCAATCAGCGATGGTGTGTCAGGCACCATTGATATTCGCACCGACGACAGGGTGAATCAGGAATTTTCAGGTGGGGCAGGCATCAATATGATCAATGCCGACCTGTTTCTGAAAATACCATTGGCCAAAAAAATTGCTTTGCATGTATCCGGCAGAAATTCGATTTCAAATTTGCTCGAAACCCCGACATACGATCAGTATTTCGACCGGGTATTCAGCAATACCGACGTCACGGATAATGCGGATGCGGCAATCGATTCGATAGGCGATTCCAACCAGCAGTTCAATTTTTATGATGTGACGGCTAAATTGCTCTATGACATCTCCGATAAGGATAAGCTACGCGCTTCTTTTCTTAGCATCAACAACAAAATCAGCTATGAAGAAACGGAATACCTCGATAATATTCCGGAGACCAAAACAAGCGGCCTTGAACAGCACAGCCTGGCCGCATCGCTGAATTACCGCAGACTCTGGAATGATCGATTGCAGACCAACGCACAGTTTTATTTTTCAAAATACCTGCTGAGTTCCATCAATTTTGATGTATCAAACGATCAGCGACTCATCCAGGAAAATGAAGTGATTGAATCAAGTCTGAAGCTGGATGCCCGCATTGCACTAAACGACAATATTGATTTGTTTTCAGGATATCAGTTTTTTGAAACTGGTGTCAGCAACCTGGAAGACATCAACAATCCAACCTTCCGGCGATTTATAAAAAGAGTGCTGCGCAACCATGCCTTATTTACGGAAGGCAATTACAGCTCCAAATCCGGCGCAACCAATTTGCGATTGGGAGTCAGACTGAATTACTATGAGAAATTCAACACTTTCATAATTGAGCCGCGATTGGCTTTTAGTCAGAAATTCCTGAAGAACTTTTCTTTTGAGGTGCTGGGCGAAATGAAGAACCAGTCCACAAGCCAGGTCATTGATTTTCAAAATGATTTTCTCGGGGTTGAAAAAAGGCGATGGGTTCTGGCCAATGAAGAAGATATTCCGATTGCTCAAAGCCGGCAGCTTTCGGCAGGCTTGCGCTACCAATTCGACGGATTTCTCGTCAGCCTGGACGGATATGTTAAACAAGTGGAAGGGATTACCTCATCGAGCCAGGGTTTCCAGAATCAGTTCCAATATGTGCGTTCTGCCGGATCTTACCGTGTTGCCGGGCTGGATGTATTGTTGAATAAGCAGATTGAGTCACTTACAACCTGGCTGAGCTATTCCATTGCTGAAAACAACTATGACTTTCCCGAATTCGAACCTCCGGTGTTTCCCAACAACCTGGACATCAGGCATACCATTGCATTTGGCGCCGTTTACAGCATCGGGAAACTTCAGCTTTCCGGCGGAGTCAACTGGCGGACCGGCAGACCCTACACGCCCGGACTGGAAGCTATTGACGGGGATATTGTTTACGATCAGCCGAACATTTTAAGGTTGCCAGATTATTTCAGAGCGGATATGTCTGTGCGGTATGGATTCAGGATGTCAAAAGGTGTGGCAGGCGAAATTGGCGCCTCCGTCTGGAATCTGACTGATTACAGTAATGTCATAAATATTTACTATCAGGCGGAGGGTGAAGCGGCATTAAATGAGGTAAATCAGTACGCCCTGGGTCTTACGCCCAACCTGATGTTCAGGATCAATTTTTGATTAACCTTCATGCGAAAGCATATCAAAACCGGGAACTACTTTTATTCTTACCGTTAGCGCATATTCTGCAAATCCTGGGTTACAATAATTAGAAAGAAGCATAGCCGGATGGGTTGTTTGCAAAAAAGATAGTGTCGCGTCAAGCCTAAACCTGCGGGTAATCCGCAGTATCGTTTAAGTCAGGACTGTGGTGCAAAAAGAAGCGCGCAGCTATGGTAATGCTCGTTTTTCACGCCTTGGCCTGCCTCCTCCTGCCCCGTCTTTAAATTTTGACTCTGCAGTAGAGGTATGTGTAAAGACACATCAATGAAACATCTGATATCGAAGATTTGATCACTGTCAACCCTGATAAACAATTGATAAATGTCAAAAATGCGTTGATATTTATCCGGTTTATTAATGATTTGTTCGGATAATTAGTTGATTAATTATGTTTTGAAGTTGACTTTATATCTTGATTAAAAAGTTTCGAGATCGCCACCCGGGGTGTAATTTTGGAATTGAAATTCAAGGAACTTATTAAAGCAAAAATTATGTCGTACCCCGGGGTGGTCTTATTTTTTTATTTGAATGGCCCGGTAAAATTTTAAAAAACAAGAGCAATTATGAAAAGATCAGATTTTAAGATTTCGAAAAGTTTTTCGAGCATCATCTCGAAGATGGTTAACATCCGCTGGATGGTAATGCTAATAATGATAATGTCACTTATGATGCCTACAGGGTGTAATGACAACGAAGGGGAAGAGCCGGATCCTGAACCACAGCCTGATCCGACCTATACGGTAAGTTTCACCGTGTATCTTACTGATGGCACGACTCCGGCAGATCTTGCAGATGTTAACCTGAAAGGAACTGGCGTCGATGAGACTTCGACTACCGATTCAGAAGGTAAGGTAAGCTTTGAGGATTTACTTGCCGGTACATATAATTATACTATCACGTATTATACTCCGGTACAGCAAGCTGAAGGAAGTTATGTGCTATCAGAGACAAGTGATAAAAACATCACTGTTACACTTGACGCGCTACCGCAGGAAGCACAACTACGTGTGCAAGTGTTGTATGATGCAGATAATGTTGCGTTTCGCTACGCCTGGAAAAGCATGAAAAAAACCTTGCCGGAGGGTTATGCCAATAACGGATTAGTATATCCCGGGCATTTTCACGATATGTTAAAACACAATGGAACCAAATTCGATCGTTTGCCATCAGATGCTAGAATGCAAGAAGACCGTGTTACTTTTATGATTGATGAATATGATGGTTCTGTTGCAGGATTTAATAATGCAACATGTGCCATGACTTGTCATGATGGAATGGCTAGTCATAATTTAACAAACCCAGGCACCATAGATCATTGGCACTGGCGCGGTGGACGAATCGGACCGGCTGGTTATGCTGAAGATGCTGCTGTAAGCGAAGTAGAGCGTATAAGGGACAATGTCGGCACGCCTCCATCAAAATTTTTGCGATCAGGTGGTGACAGATTACGTGAAAATCAGGCCGCACTAGGAGGCACCGGTCACGAAGTACTTGAGGATGGCCTGCCACGTTTTGTATTTAACAAAGGTAAAGAAATCGGTGACTACACAGTGCCAAATTACTTTATCAGCAGTACAAGCGGGTCTGTTATTGAAGATCCTTATACAGAACTGCCGCTTATCACCGATCTTTCTGCCAATCGAAGCTTGTTGGTAGTGTATCAGAACGAGGATTTTGACGCCCTTGATAAGGTAAATGCCATTGATCTGGGATATCTTGTTTACGTGGCTACCGCATCAGTTGCTCACCTGCCTGCACACCTTCAGGATCCTGCTGAAGATGCATTCACATTCTGGAGTGACTATTGGGCCAATCAGCTTGGTATAGAAGCTGCTGATGAAGCCGCTGCTTTGGCAATACTTGATGCTGTTCATGCAGAATGGCTTGCTTCCGGTGAAAATGCTATGGTTGCCAGGAGCGTTGGTTTTATTTATGAATCCGATCAGCACGACATCACTGCAATGAGAGCTTTTGACGAAGCTACGGGAGAGTGGTCAGTCGTGATGTACAGAAAACTCTCTACAGGATCTGATCGCGATGTAGATTTAGTCGGCTTACCATCAGGAATAAAATATGCCTTCAGTGTTGCTATGCATGACGTCGGTGGAGCCGCCATTTCACATGATATGTCCATGCCGCTTACTTTATCAAACGAGGAGGGCACAGATGTAGTCGCGATGATGGTTTCTGATGTGAAAAATGTATCCTGGGCAAATTATCCTGCTTATGACGCATACTACGTAAAGCGTGATTTCTTTGGCAAGTGGACAGAGGAATGGCTGGATGGGTCTTCGCATTTTGGCGCCGGCTCACTTGACACTCAAAGATGCATTGAGTGTCATAAAACAGGAGGTGTTGCCAAGGTATTAACAGATACTAGTGTTCGGGAGTAATCAGAACATAAGAAGTTTTAGTAAAAAAGAGAGCCCGTTTAGGGCTCTTTTTTTGTTTGCCCTGCATGCACGTATAATTTGCTCAACGCAGTGATCAATGCATGCCAATATTTAATGTTCTGCCTCGAATTTAATCGAGCCTTCCTACTAGAAATAATATTTTATGATTCGAAAGACAGGCTTTTTAGCCACACCGTTATCAGAAGTGCGCCCAAATTTTATGGTCAGCCGCAAGCCACAGTATGGCGGCTAGGCCTTAGAATTGATGAGGAAAGGTGCCTTTCTCCATGCGCAGGCGTGTTCATTTCTCCTCCCGGCATCTTTGTTGCATGGATATATATGTCCAAAAAGGCCTTAAGAGCAGAATGAATTGATTTAAATCAACAAATAAGCGGATATATATCAATTTAAAACCAGAAAATGTCATTTGGCTTGTTCCGGATAATAAATTCGCATGGAGTAAATTTGAGTACTTTTTTACAGTGATGTTTGTATCTGAGAATTGATAAATATGAAAAAGGGGAATAATATATTGATCGTTGCGCTGGCATTCCTTGCTTTTGGTTCCATCAGGTGTACTTACTATACCAATCCTGAGGATCCACTTTTCGTTATTCCACCGCCAGAACCCGGATATGTAGGGTCCGCTGCCTGTGCGAGTTGTCATGTTGATATCTACAATTCCTTTCAAAATTCGGGGCATCCTTATATACTGACGAAAGTGACTGACGGTACAGCGCCGGAATATCCGTCAACTAGCCTTGACTTTTTGCCACCTTCGTTTTCAAATGGCTGGAACGATGTATCCTATGTCATTGGCGGATTTGCCTGGAAATATCATCTGATAGATAATGACGGATTTGTTTATACCGGCGATGATGCGCAGTATAATTTTGCCACAAGTTCGGCTGTACCCTACCATAGTGACATGGCGCCCGGTACAAAAACATTTTCCTGCGGCCAGTGCCATACCACAGGCTGGGAAAGTGTAGAAGACGGGGCATTGCCTCAGGATGGTCTTGTTGGAATGGGCGGATCATTTTTTGCTGCCGGCGTTCAGTGCGAGGCCTGTCATGGAATGGGAAGCGTGCATGCGGGGTCAAGATCAGCAGAAGACATCGTGATCAATACAGATGCCGCTGCATGCGGTCAGTGCCACGCCCGCAACGAAGATCATTCCATATCGGCCGCAGACGGCTTTATATTGAATTACTCCCAGTATGATGAGTTGCTGGCAGCAAAGCATAAAAACTTGTCATGCGTGTCCTGTCACAACCCACACGTATCTGTGCAACATGGTGTAAGCGGGGGGATCGCTACCTCCTGCACCGAATGCCATCCAAATATGAAAAATCCAACCCATAATGGAGCAGACTGTGTCACCTGTCATATGCCGAATGCTTCCAGATCAGCTACAAATGCAAACAAGTATGTAGGTGATGTGATGACGCATATTTTCAAGATTAATCCGGCAGCCGATGGACAGATGTTCAATGAAGACGGAACGGTGGCCAATGGTGCAGATGGCGTGACTTTGGGTTATGCCTGCTATCAGTGTCATAAAGATGAGGATAATATTGGTGGCAATAATTCAAAGAGGACCTTGCAGCAGCTTTCGAACAGGGCAACCAATTATCATAATTAGGGAAAGTTTTTTGAGCTTTCAAAATCTGCAAAAAGAGGAGCTTCGGCTCCTTTTTTGATTTTGGGTTAGCTCACATCAAACGCATGCAGCCGCGTGTTAATATGCAATGAACTTTTTAAGAAAATACATGCCCTGACCGTTCACGTATATGATGTAATGCACCAATTCAAGTTGTATTTCCCGTAGATTTTCCGGATCGGGTAACAATGAGCGAATAAGAAAACTGCATTCTGAGATTCAAATTAATGCATGCAGACCGTCAGAATATATAAATGCTAAGTTTCATAAAGCCCTGACAATCAAAAGCTAATTCCCTGAGAGAAGATCAGATCAGTATTTTATTGATATATATCAAAAATATATCGAAACAGATCATAAAAATAGCAGGCTGTTATCAGTGCAATACAAAAAAATATCATTTCAAAGGCGGTTTTATTTTGTGCCAATTTCATTTGCGGGCATGCGTAGGGTACCTAATTTTAGCTACATGAAAAAAACTATTAGTACATTATTTATGAATAACTCATTCCTATTATGAAAACAGATCAATTTTTTAAGTTTTTAACATTAGCTATTTGCGCAGTCGCATTTGCTTTTGTTACGGGTTGTGAAGGCCCGGAAGGTCCCATAGGGCCGAAAGGTGATACTGGAGATACCGGTCCGCAAGGTCCTGCGGGTCCGCAAGGTCCTGTCGGTGCTGATGCAAACGAGTCCTGCAAGCAGTGCCACAATGATAATACTTTGGTATTGAATGCCAAATTTACGCAGTTTGAAGTTTCGGGTCATGCTTTAGGCACGCGATATAATTCAGGCGGAGAGTGTGCAGCATGTCACAACAACGAAGGCTTCCTGGCAAGAATAGATTATACCTCTGCCAGCGATATTTATGATTATTCAGGCCCTGCCGAGACAGCGATTTCATGCTACACATGCCATGGCATTCACCAGTCTTATACGGCTGATGATTGGACGCTGACTTTTGCTGATCAGGTAACAGAAACAATTCTGGGCACAAAATCACCCAATATTGAGACAACCTCTTTTCTGAATTACGGAAGTTCTAACCTTTGTTTGCAGTGCCACCAGGCAAGAGACAGGGGTAACCTGCCATCTGTCGAATCTACCGAAGATGTTAATGTCAATGCTTTTTGGGGTCCTCATTACGGTGTTCAGGGAAATATTCTTCATGCTATGGGTGGAGTGAATGTTGTTGGTGGTGACTACCCCGAAGCAGGTGCAGGTGCCCATCAGAGTTTAGCGAGCCCTTGTGTTGCCTGTCACATGGATAATGGTAATCATAACCTGGCCATAAACTATAATTCTTGTGCAACCGCTGGTTGCCATGGAAGTGCAACTGGCGCACAGAATCTAAAAAATGCTTTAAACAATGAAATTAAAGGATTAATGGAGGACATAGGTGACGAGCTTGTCGCACAGGGTGTAATGACCAAAACTGAAACAGGTTACTCTACAAATTCTGGCACAATTACCGCAGACCAGGCAAGAGCTTTATGGAATTATATGGTATCATACCAGGATCATGCTTACGGTATGCACAATCCTGAATACATGAGAACTTTACTTCAGAATACAAAAACTTTGTTGGGTCTTGAATAAGATCCATATTTTTTAATCTATCGCTTGTATAATCATTTATTTTTTATACCGCCATCCCGGTTTTCGGGATGGCGTTTTTGTGTTAACAGATATCATTATTTACTCAAACCGTTATAAAGTCTTAAGGCAGTGCAGGCGTTTAAATCCAATTTTAGTTGTACACATTTGCCAAATAATCAATTACCCGGCCTGTTGACAGGAAGTAAGAGATACCAATCATTGGCATAAGGCAAAAAGGCTTGAAAAGTAATGGGTTGCAG
The DNA here is from genome assembly GCA_964482185.1 of uncultured Roseivirgaceae bacterium. Lineage (GTDB taxonomy): Bacteria > Bacteroidota > Bacteroidia > Cytophagales > Cyclobacteriaceae > JAAUQL01. The sequence goes on along the minus strand of CAYZWN010000117.1, from coordinate 3,916 downwards.
TGCCCCTTGATGTGATTGTAATAGAAACTACAATTGTAATTCATGGATGTGGCCCATTAGATAAATGGGATACCAATAATTGTGTAGTGCAAAATTTTCCAAATCCTTTACCTCTGGTGAACAGGCCGGAAAGAAGCAGATCAAGCCGGGTTACCCATGCATGGCCACCTGCTCCAGGGCCTTTTGGTTCAGAATGTTGATATTCTGGTTTTCAATTTCGATCAGACCATCTTCTTTAAAGTCCTTTAAAACCCTGATGGCACTTTCTTTTGTCATGGCGGTGAGTTCGGCGAGGTCTTGTTTGCTCACATTTTTGATCACGCCGTTTCTGAAGACTTCATTATTCAGATAAAGAATGGATTCTGCCATGCGACCTTCCATATTTTTTTGCGTGAGCACCGCAAACTGCTGGTAAGTTCTCAAAACCCGTTCAGAATATTTCCTGAGGTAACCTTCCATAAACGATGCATTGCTTTTCAAAACAGCTTTAAAAGCACTAATTTCAACAAAACACGCGCCACAATCGGTTACGGCCATAAGCGAAGAATGATGCCGCTGATCTATAAACACACCCACGCCACCGTTTAATTCATAAGGCCTTGTATAAGTGAGGATGAGATTTTTCCCTTTAATACCTTCCAGATATATTTTTCCAAGCCCGTCGTTTATAATAACCATGTGCGTAAGTGGTGTTCCCTGCTTGTATATGATTTCACCTTTTTTAAAGCTGACCTCCATTCTGGCCTCGTCAAGTAGATCTAACTCATTGGCATTCAGTAGGCTAAATAAAGGACTCCTTTTAAAGCAATGCTTGCAGTCTAAACACTTGTACCCATTCACAAACTCGGTCATCACATTAATTATTTTAATTTAAACTTAGGTATAGGTAGCAGGTCATTTTGGTGTTCAGTTTTTATCTTAAGAAAATCCCAATTTAATTGACAAATATCAAAAAAATCATGACAATAATCATGAATAGATTATTTTATATCATTTCGCCCAAATAGGTAATAAATGTTTTTTGGGCCAATTTTGAATGCCCTTAAGCATGTATTCTCAAGATACACCATCTATTTTTATTTGTTGACAATTGCTAACGGGGCCGGCGGACATGGAGATTTTTAGAGATAACAGAGATCGATTATGAGAAGGATAATTAAAATCAGGTTGAAGCAACTTTTAGGCAACGTCCTGCTGTTTGGCTGGCTTGCCGGTTTCGGGTTGGCTTCATGTACTTATTATACAAATGAATTTGATCCATCGGAAGCTCCTGATGGTGTGAGTTTTAACGAAGATGTGGTTCCTATATTTGAGGCGAATTGTAACGCCGCCGGTTGCCACAACGGCACGATTCCTCCGGATTTACGCGCCGATGCCGCCTATGTGAATCTGATTGGTTTAGGTTATGTCGTACCGGGGGAGCCCGCCGAAAGCAGTAAACTATATAAATCCATTGATGGCGGATCGATGACAGTCTATGCCTCAGACCTTGACCGCTCCTACATTAAAAAGTGGATTGATGAAGGCGCATTGAACAATTAATAGAGAAATGTACGAATAAATGATAAAGACGATGAAATCAATAGCATACTTACTTTTTAGCCTGATGTTTATTTTTACCTCGGTGGCACTGGCTCAGGATGAAGAAGAAAAAAAAGAAAAGCCCAGGCCGGAGAGAAAAGCATTTGAGAGCGCAGTGTTGATAGACAATCAATCTGATGTGGTCAATGCATCACAAACACTTGAGTGGAATATTCAGCACAGGTTTGGCACAGTAGAAAACGGTGCCAGTGATCTTTACGGGATGTTTGCTGCTTCAAATATCAGATTGGGGTTTTCCTATACTGTTATAGAGCGCTTAGGTGTTGGTTTTGGTCTGAGCAAAATCGGAAACAGAATTGGTACAAATCCATTCGTTGATCTCAATTTGAAATATAAAATACTCGAGCAAACCCGTGGAAATGAAATGCCGATCAACCTGACTGCCTATGGCAATATGGGCATCGATACCAGAAACGAGTCAAAATTTGATGAAGGCGTTCACCGGCTATCCTATTTTGGCCAGTTGATCGCATCGAGAAGAATTTCAAAAAAGTTTTCGGTACAGGGCACGTTTATGATGTCTCACTTCAATGCTGTGGATTCATTATACAGCAATGATATCTTTGGTATTGGATTAGGCGCCAGGTACAAGATTAGTTCACAGGGTGCAATTTTGTTTGAGTGGACCGAGCCGCTGACCCAGCATGATATTAACAGCACTGTTCATGGCAACTTGCAGAAAAATGCCGGGCCATACCGAAATATCGCCATTGCCTATGAGGTTGCAACGAGTGCGCACGCTTTCCAGATTACTTTTGGCATCTACCGCGATTTGGTGCAGCAGTACAACCTCGGATACAACAACACCCGGACTGCCCAGGATTTATTCAATGCCAACGGCAATGATTGGTATAAATTCCAGTATGCCATCGGGTTTAATATGACGAGATTGTGGGGATTTTAATCGACAGAAATTATGAAAGGTAAAGAAGAACCAATTAAGCGCCGCAGAAATTTTCTGAAGAGTTCCATTGCTTTTGGGGCGGCAGCACTTGCATCGGGTACCGGTATGGCATTGGCGAAAGCAAACGACCACGGACCAAAACCGAAAACAGAAAAGATAAAAGTGCTCACCACCGAAGGCAAGGTTGTAGAGATAGAGCGAACAATTGATGAATGCAAAATAGAGCCTTGTGCGCCGCCGAAGGGTGATGCTGCACGCCAGGGAATTCCCGGAAGGTCATTTGTCATGGTGATTGATCTGGCAAGATGTAAAAATGCCAGGAAGTGTATTGATGCCTGTCAGAAAGGCCATGAACTTACTCCTGATCAGGAATGGATGAAGGTTTACCTGATGAAAGATCATCCTGATACAGAGCCCTACTGGTTTCCCAGGAATTGTTTTCATTGTGATAACCCGCCTTGCGTGAAAGTTTGCCCGGTGGGTGCAACTTTCAAAAGACAGGATAACCTTGTGCTTGTTGACAATGACCGGTGCATCGGGTGTAAGTTTTGCGTTGTGGCATGCCCATACTCCGCAAGGATATTTAACTGGAAAAAACCACCAAAATCCGAAGTAGCCAGGGAAGATTTTTCTCCCGAAACCAGTGTACCTGCGCAAATAGGCACGGTGTCCAAGTGTGATTTCTGTGCCGACACTGCAAGAGAGGGTAAATTGCCATATTGCGCATCGGGTTGCCCGATGGGTGCGATATACTATGGTGATCGAAATGAAGACACCGTTACTAACGGATCTGAAACTGTCAGATTTACTGAAATTATCAATGAGCGCGCAGGTTACCGTTACCTCGAAGAGCTTGGAACAAAGCCAAATGTATATTATTTACCACCGGTCAACAGGATGTTTGATTATGAAAGCGGATTAGACGGATTGCCGGAAGAGCAGAAGAAATTATATGACGAAATGAGGTTTGGTAAAAAAAATGAAAAGTAATGGCTATGGTGACAGCAGAGATTAATATTAAGGATTTTACACATAATCTTGAAACCCCGTCTAAGAAATGGTATGCATGGGTGGGTTTTCTGGCAGTCATTGCACTTTTTGGGATGTATGCTCTGATTAGGCAAATCATTGATGGTCAGGAAATCACGGGTATGCGCGACAATGCCGTTTGGGGTATTTATACGGCTAATTTTGTATTTTTTATGGGTTTGAGCTATGCCGGGGCACTGATATCATGTACAGCCCAGCTATTGCGGATCAAATGGCTTAAACCGCTCACGAGGATGGCCGAACTGATAACGGTTTCGGCTTTGATTGTGGGCGCACCTTTCATTCTTTTTTGCCTTGGCAGATTGGATAGGATCCACTACCTGTTTATGTATGGCCGGATTCAATCACCCATAACCTGGG
>CAYZWN010000116.1:0-14279 GCA_964482185.1 uncultured Roseivirgaceae bacterium | reverse complement strand
ACCTGTCCGCTGTTCCAGATATCCCCGATGTTCAGGTCAATTTTTTCTCTGGAAGAACTTACAAGTATCTGATATGCTTTCTGATAAACAGCTACTTTGGGCACTTCCCAGCCAAATTCCGGTTTGTTGTCAACGATTCGCGCATGCTGTGGTTCGCGGATGTATTCCACCGTCAATCCGGAGGGAACGCCGGAATACGGATCAGTGAATTGGTGCGCGAGCTTATCTGTCTGGATTTGCAGGGCGGTGAGCATCTCGCTGTATTTATTGTCTTTTGCCAGGTTGATGGTCTCCTTCGGATCGCCGGATAAATGATATAATTCTTCAGCCGATTTGTCATTGACATATCTCAGGTATTTCCAGTCTGTTGTCCGCACCCCTTCGCTGGGCGGAATATGCTCAAATTCCCAGAGTTGCTCAATCAGTACAGTGTCCCTGTTGAGCGATTTGGACTTTCCGGAAGCAATATCAACCAGACTTTTTCCATGGTAATTTGATGGTATTTGCACGCCGGCCAGGTCGAGAATGGTCGCAGGGACATCCACATTCAAGGCCATATCATCGATATCCAGGTGCTTCTTTGATCTTGGATCGTGAATAATCAAAGGCACCCTGATGGAATTGTCGTACATCAGCCATTTGCCGGCAAGCTGGCATTCGCCCGGAATATAGCCATTGTCCCCCATCAGGATAATGACGGTATTTTTGTCTAATCCTTTCTCTTTGAGTTTGCTCCTTATTTTGGCAATTTCCAGGTCAATGCCATAGATCATTCGGTAATAACCTTTTACGCTGTGCTGGTATTTTTCAGGCGTGTCAAATCTCCACGTCCAGCGTAAGCGATTGAAACCTTCCCGAACCGGTTGAGGAAGTCGTTGGAAATATTCATCGCCGGAGAGTTCAGGTCCGGGCATGGTAATATTGGCGTATAACCCGGCAGTTGTTTCCTGCCAGAAATATTGTTCCGGGGCGCCATCATGCGCATGCGGCGCACTAAAACTCAGCGATAGGCAAAACGGCTGGTTTTTTGGAGAATTATCAATAAAATCCAGCGCCTGCTGACCAGTGTACCTTGTCAGGTGAACCGTGTCACCATTCAGTGTTTTGTAAAAATAGCCCCTGTAATCCGTGAATCTGTTGTTGCGGTCATAGTCATCGATGATATCAAACATTTTTTCCTTACCGGGAAAATTAACACCGAACTTCCCGAAAAAACCCGTGTAGTAGCCGGCATTTTTCAATAGAACTGAATATGCATTTTCCATGTATTCCCTGCGCATCGGTGCGGTTTGAAAGGTGTATTTGTGTGTGCGCTCGTAGAGGCCGCTAAAAATGCTGGCACGGCTTGCCGCACAGATGGGCGTAGTGACGATGGCATTTCTGAAATAAACGCCTTCACTTGCCAATTTATCCATCTCCGGCGTTTGAATGATTTCATTGCCGGCGTAACCGAGCGCATCCCATCGCTGATCGTCAGTGAGAATGAAAATGATGTTTGGCCGCTTATCGCCCGATCTGGTCTTTTGCCCATTGGCTATAAAGGTTATGCAAATGAAAAAGAGAATTAATTGAAAAAGTCCGGTTCGGATGGACGTGACCGTCATCATTAGAAATGGCGCTTTGATTGATTTAATTGGAAATAAAGCAACAGTTTTAATTTTCATCGTTACACTGGAGTTTGACATTTTATTAATGAATTATTTTAATAAAAAATTGGCGGCAACGTAACTTTCTTCCACCTGGTTAAACCGTTAAAACGGTTCTGATTTGTATTTTCCCCCATAGCCCGGGGTTTAAACCCCGGGCTATGCAGGCAATCCTCAATCCCAAATGGTTTTAACCATTTATTCACTTCCGGGCATTACAAGCAAACTCCAATCACTTTTCATTCTCTCAAAAAAGACATCTTTCCATAATTTCTGGTATGAAGAATCTTCATAAATCCGGGCTGCCCTTTCTATTTCTTTCTGCTCACAGGCATTCATGACTTCGAAGGTTGCTCTAAATTCCTGAATCTTGGCTTTTACATCTGCATCGGTCGCCTCATCGCGATGTTTCTTTAGCTCGCACATTTCTAATAGCTCGATATGTGTGCCAAACACAGCCGATTGTTTGGTAAGGTCGGTGTACACATCTAGCATGCCGCCATAGTAATGCCCCAACACACCAAGTCTGTTGTTGCGCATGGCTCGAGACACACAGACGGCCCCAATCCAGGATTGCAATTCATCCCAAACAACCTGCTCGCCCAAATACCCGGTAACCATCTCATAGCTTATACCTGCGCGATTCAACACATTGGCAATTTCAGGGACCGAACAAGCCTGGCAATGTGCCAGCCATTCGCCCGTCATCACACCGCGATCTCCAATCGCATTAAACCGGTCGTAATCGATCGCTGCAACCGGCTGGATGTTCAAAATAACGATGGGACATTTCAACCTTTGAACTACGGGCAATACCGTGGAAGACAAGGCATAGGTCGACACATACAGAAAAACGATTTCTACATCATTTTTTTTCAAAATACCGGCAGCTTCCAGGGCTTTCTCCGGTGAATCCACCAGGCCTGCATCCACGATTTCAGCGCCAAAATCTGCCAGCTTTCCGGCAATCACTTTTTGGTAGCCTGTCAGACGGTCCAGCAATCCGTCAAACTGACTCCAGTACGTGGCGAGACCTATTCCGAACAATCCTATTTTAGCCATTTTCGAGTATTTTGGGTATTCATGGCTTTTCCAATTTCATTATTCGCACAGGCCCCAGTAAGCCGGAAGGTTGCGGTTCCGTATAGTTGAATGCACTCATGGACTGTTTTGTAGTGAAAGTGTATCGACCTGTTTTGTATTCCATGCCTCCCATCAATCCGTTTTCGAATATTACAGTTCGCACATCTGCATCGGGCTCCTGGCGATCACCCAACAGGCGGTTGATCCATCGGTTGGCCACTTCGATTTCCAGTTCATTGTTTCCTTCTTGAATAGCATCAGAAATATCAATCCTCCAGGGCGCACACCAAATCACACCTATGGTTTTCCCATTCAATTTTACCCTTGCCATATCATTGACTTCACCCAAATCAATAAAATGCTGAACTTCTCCTATATCGCTCACTTCAAAAGACTTTTTGTAAGCGGCAATCCCGGAATAATATTTTATGTCGCGAAATTCATGTGAAGTCCAATCCAACAGCCTATCGAACTGAATATGATCGGGCCCTCCGAACTTAGAGTTAAAGGAAACATCCCAGGCTCCATCGATAGTCATTACTTCTTCGAAATCAGGGAAATTTGATTCTTCCAGGCTGGCGTTCGTTGTGGAGGCCTTCGCAGAAAACGTGACAAAAAAACTTTCGTAAGGAAAAAATTCCATAGGAATGGTAGTAAGGCCCTTTTCGACGGTGTAGCTGGTGATTTTACGGGTTTCACCAGTTGTTCCCAACCACAACTCCGGCTGGCCCACAGCGCGAAATGTGCAGGCTGTTTTCTGAAAACGATCGGTTCTGTTGGCCACAAAATATATATCCTTATCACCAGTGATTCTGTGGCCATATCGGATGGAATTATTCTCTGATTTGAAATCTTCATGAATACCCAGTTGACTCAGCAGTTCAACAGTAGCCTGATAGGAAGGATAAACTTCATCAGTCACCAGGCTTCCTCCCCAATAAACTGCGCCCTGCCCAAATGGACGAGGCGTAAGCTCACCGGGAATATCGAATCCTCCCCAAAGTGTTCCCGCCATGGATTTAACTTCCTCATCACACGTGGGATAGTTGACCAGGCCCGGAGATTTCACCGGCGGATTCCCGATTATTTTGGCGCCTTGTTCTGCCAGGGAGCTTAATTTTTTCAACAATTCGGGCGTCATGGTTTCAAAATTGGGGAGCACCAGAATTTCGTAAGATGAAGCCCCGGGAAATACTATTCTTCCATCCTCTACCATGGCCCTTTCCATGAGCATATCAGGTGAACACGCATCAAAGCTGTGGCCTTTTTTGTCGGAAATCATCTCATTTTCGAAAAGTGCATCGGCCGGTGGCGTGAAAACCATAGGAGCTCCCTCAGGGGTGAGATATAAAATGTCGGCAACACCTTGTCCCTGCTGCATCATGTGCGAACAGCGGCTGATGTATTCATGGTAGGCGCCAACCATTGGCCACCATGTTTGCCCCCGGTCCCAGTGTACGCCATAGCGACCCATGGTCATGCCGGGCCGATGGTCTTCACCCAGGGGTTTATGGGCAAAGGTATGATATGCAAACCGGTTTACGCCGTGCGCCAAAGCCCAGTCACTTTGGTTTTTCATATTCCCCGGGAAAAGGCTCCATGCCTCTGTTGGCTGAGACGTGAAGACTTCTGCGCCAACCACCGGATGGCCCTTCACGTGGGCAATAGAAGTCGCCTGCAATACGGCATAAACTGTCTGATAACCAAAGCCATTACTCCAGAATTCGGCCATGATCACGTCGGCTACAGCGCCCAAATCCAGATCACCTGCCGGATTCATATCATAGGGCTCGATGGTTAATTCCAGACCATTTTTATGTGCATAATCTCTGGCAAATTTTGCATGGTTTTCGAGCACCAGTTCTTTGCAAGTCTGGCGCAAATCCCATAAAAACCGCTCGGTCATCTCCACACTCTCCACTGCCCGTCCTGAGTAGGTCAGCAAAAAGGGTTCAGGGTCATAGCCTCTTCTCTTTATGAATTCTTCCACAATCCCGTCCGTCCAGTTCTGCGCTCCGCTCTCCCAGCTGTCAATGTGCAAACCGGTCCAACCGACACCCTCCTTGCGGGGTGCAGTTTTTTCCAGCAAAACATCGGTATAGTTTCTCAGGTGATTTCTGAATGCCAGGGTGTCCATTTTATTGCTCTCAAGACCGATGACAGGCTCGGGCGATGGGCGGGTGCTTGCCCCGGTCACCCGCTCGCCCATACGGATAATTGTCCAGTTTCCAGCCGGTGCTTCCCATGCAAATTGCCCGTCAGGCTGCAGGTGTTTTGTGACATTGATGATCTCTGAACGGGAAAGTACGATTTCGTGGTCAGGTTCTTCGTAAAAGGCCCTGGAAGGTAAAAAAGGCTTTACATTTGGCTTCGATGAATACGGGTCTCTTTCGTACAAAGCTTTTTCGTTGATATCCTCAATAATGGGAATTGCGGATCCGGGTATTGCATAAACGGCCACATCAGCATAGTACGGATCGCTCATTTTGTGCCATTGGGTACTTCGTTGCGCGGGTAAGGGGAGCGCTACACTGACAATTTTGCCACCTGTAATTTCAGTTTCGCTAAAAACCAGATGCTTCATCGATTCTTCGGGTTTTACCCAAGGCCCGCCACTGCCACACCAGCCCGGGCCGGCACCGAGAAGTATTTTTATCCCAAGCCGTTCAGCTTCTCTGACTGCATGAACAAAAAGGTTCTGCCATTCCTCACTCATAAAATCGACCGGACCGCGCGGAACGCCTATCCCGACTTCAAGAAAAATCAGGTGGTTGATGCCCGCGGTTTTCATTGATTCCAGGTCCTTAGTCATCTCCTCGCGCGACAGGTTGCCATCCATAAAATACCAGTACACACCGGGTTTTGCCGCCTCAGGCGGGTTTTTGAAGGAATGCCTGAGGTCGTCTTTTGAAGAAGATGAAGTGCAGGAAGAAAATGCCACTCCAAGACACCAGATAGCGAGCCAAATTATGCTTCCAGGTATCTTAAGGCAACCTGTAAAATCATTTCTCCTGTTAAATAGAATTTTTTTCATGAGCAATTTATCGGTTTCTTCTTATAAAACCCTTTTCACAATGGCCACCCAATCCATCTCCTGCTCGCCGGGAGGAAGGCCAATTTCTACAATGCCATTTGCCACAACTTGTGGTATGCTGCCGGTTTGCGGCTCCCCACCATTTCTCGGATCGAACCATTTTATGGTGTATTCGTCTCCGGAATCACCAAGATAGAGTGAGGTCGTTTCCTGGCCGGACTTCAGATATACGACATAAATTTCATCCTTAAGCGCAAAGCAATAGGACAGCGGATCCAAGGTCAACTCATCGGCAGGTTCCATTTCCCAAAAAGGAATGTGCTGCTCAAAAAATCGCCGTGCATAACGATTCTGATCCCAGAACAAGTCGCGGCTTCTGAAATCCTGGCAGGTCAAATCTGAGTGCGGACTTTGATAACCGAAATACCACTCCACACCAAAGCCGCCAGCCATCAAGGTACCCCAAAGCGCATTCTGGCGGGCCAGATCATGCTCCGGATCTTCATCATCAGGCAACAGAGCAATGTCGGCCTTTCCGGGCTCATCCACGGCCAATGCCCATCGCCTGCCTGTAGAGTCTGATTTATGTTTCCACTTCAGCACCCGATCGTGCACGTCTTTAAAGTCCGGATCTCTGAGTTGCAGGGAAGCGCCGCTGAGAGGTGATTGATCCCCGATAAAATGTTGATAGCGATCATCCCTGTTTGGAAATGTATGAATGACAAGGTGATGTTTGTATGGGTCGAGGTTGTGCACATAGTTCGCCACCTTGATCACCTCTTCAATTGGCTGATCATTCTCTTCGCCCAGATTCCAGTTCAATGACAAATGGTGTCCAAACCGCGCAATCAGTTCACGATAGTAAAGTTTCCCTTCCACGCCGAATACCCCTTTATCCATCAGGTGATCTGTTTCCGTTTCGTGTGTTTTGAAATGCAGGAACATGCCCCTTGTCTCTGCAAATTCGAAAATTCGCTCCCATTGATCCAGTTTTGAGACATCAAATCGAGTCTTGTGAAATAAGGAATCCCAGGCACCGACATTTTTCTTCACGTTTGCATAAGCTTCGTAATTTTCGGGTGGCACCTTCAGCAAATGCGGAATGATGTTGCGGTCATCTCCATCGACATTGAAGGTGAGGAATGAGAACACGTTCAGTTCTTCAGAGGCCAGGTAGTTGATGGCGCCCAGCAGATTTTTTCCTTTCTCTCCCTGCCACAGAAAAGGGCGCGCATCTTCTTCAAAATCCTGCTCATGAAAACCCCAGCTTTTTCTAAGGCCAAATACATTTGTCGAGGCATCAAAATCTTCATATCCCAGCAAGTTTTCCGGCGCATCGACACCGACCTTTATGAAATACTGCTTACTTTCCTCGTATTGCAGGTAGGGCTCTCCGATGTAATTAAGCCTTCCTTTTGCCCTATTGTCGATGCCGGTCTTATCATTCTCTGCTACAACAAAGCTACCTTCAAGACCATCCATGTATCCAGCACTTTTGCCAACCGATGGGTCCACGGCTACATGATTTCCTTCCACGAACGAAACTCTGTATTTCCACTCGCCTGTGGCATTAGGTGTAAATCGGGCTGTCCAGATGTTCCCCGCCTCGGCACTTGATTCTGCTGCCTCGCCATCAGCATTATAAAATCCAGGCACCACATAATGCTCATCTCCATTGGTAAATGTAACGTCCAGGCGATAGTTGAGGAAGGGATTGTTTTCAGCCATTTCACTGGTTTCGGGCCCTTCAAAATCCAGGGTTATACGATGCCACTTTTTGAGTTCGCCGTGTATTTTGGGTTCCGCTTTGCTGCATGCTTGCATAACAAAGAAAACTGAAATAAAATATAAGTAAGTAATTGATTTGATTTGTTTCATGAGTAGCAGCTTATCTTTCATATTTTAAATAGATTTTACCATTGGGTTAATCTCCAATCCAAAACGTTGAGCTGACGGGAGCTAGCTTCAAGTGGCATTTTGTATAATTTTCATCACCGATTTCAATCACAGAAATACGTTCCATTTTTGATGTATTCCCATCATGCGGATTCCAGCTTTCCAGGCTTAACTCACCTCGCAAGATCACTTCTGTCTCAATAGTCTCATCACTGGAATTGGCAAAATAGTAGATGTCTTTTCCATCCCTGACTTTGTGGATGTATGAGAATTTGCCGTGATCTGTTGACAGGGTTGGTATAGGATCAAACCGAACATCAGCAGGTTTTTGATTTAATACTTCGGAGAGTTTTGCTCTTGTTGGTTTAGGCAAGAAAACTGCCCTGCCTCCCTGCTCATTGGAATTGTAATGGTCCAATGCAGGATTCTGAGACAAGGCATTCACGGCGAAGATTTCCTGTATCAGATCAATGACTTTCTGATCTGCTCCCAGCTCCGCTGATTTAAACGGCAGCATGGTTGTGGAAACTACCAGTCCTCCCTGCTGGTAAAAATCCCGTATTTTTTCCAGGGTTATCCACGAGATTATGTTGCACCCGGTCAGCATTAAGGTGTGGTAGGACTGGCTATTTTCCGAATTGTTTAAATGCACAAAGCCCTCATCAATTTCATACTTTTCATCCAGGAAATATTCCGGGTGGATAAAGGTGAAATCGCGACGGATTTCGTTACTCAGCATACCGCTTATTTCCAAATAGTCGGTTTCAGGTGAGACATAAAAGCCTTGCCTGGGATTTTTAGGATCTTCGAAACGGTACCATCCTGCCAGGCTTTCAAAGGGATAGATAACGCCGATATCGGCCACCCTTCTTCCTCCCTGCAAGATCATACAGGAACGCCCGACAAATTCAGAATAAGCAGGTAAGGCAGGAGCTATTTTTTGGCTGTAAGGCGAAACCAGGGGTGGAATATAAATGGCACCAGGCGCAGGATCGTACCACATTCCATGAGGAATCACAAAATTGACACCACGGGCAAACAAATCCATCATGGGACGGTAGAGCATCAATGAATCAAACATATGCTCTCTGTAAGCTCCGTAGATTTCGGTGGATACAATTGGCCGATCGTAGTAGTCGGCTGCAGAGCTGATGAGTTTATGCCCGTCCTGTCCGAACTGGTAGCGGATGATGGCATCTGTGAGCGGAACCTGGGTATAGCGGTAAAATTTAAAAATATCGGCATTCATATCAATCGGTGTCGGATCGTAATTGCCCGGCGGGTGCCCTGTGCTTTTAAGTCCGCGCTGCGCATTCCACGCTCCCACCAGTTTTGGAAAACCTTCGGCCAATAATTCGGCTCGGGTATTGAAAAAAGCATGGCGCACCGATTCGGTTTCCGGACCTATGTCGTACCAGAGCGCAGGGTAGTATGGTCTTGGATCATAGCCATATAATTCCTCAAACTTCTCATTAAAAAATCCTGTCCAGGTACGCGGATGGCGCCAAAAGCCCACATCATCAAAAAAGGTCATTTGAATGACATTCCCGAAATATTTTCCAAACTTCTCCTCATACTTGTTGTACGTCAGCTTGATCATATGACGAACAGCTGTTGTATCAAGATAATCCACTACCGGATAGGCTTTATGCCAGCTGTCTTTGACAGAGACAAAAAACATGATTTTCCATTCTCCGGGAGGAACCTGCCAACTCAGCCTTCCATCCTTGATATCACTACTTATTTCATAACGTTCCAGCGAATGGGCGTTCATGGCGACAACAGACATCAGTTTTCCCGGAGGAACTGTGTCAGAAAATACTAAAGGCCCCCGGACTACTTCCTCAATTTTATCCAGCCGTTTCATGGTGTGCTCCGGGAAAAGCTCCCCCAGTTTGCCCCCCGCCATTCCTGAAGGAAAGTCATTGTCATCGTACAAAATGACCTGCATCTCAAAATCCTTCGCGGCATCGAGTACATCCTGGAATCGATCCAGATAATCATCAGTGAGAAATTTTGGGAGTGTGCCACCTTTACCATTTTTCCTCGGAGCCAAAGGCAATACACTGACCCCGGAAAAACCTGCCTGCTCTTTGGCATCTTTCATTTGCTGCCGTATTCCCTCCCTGGTCAATTCTCCGTTGATGTGCCAGAAAGGCATTGGCTTGTATTGGGCTGGCGGATTTTTGAACTCCTCCACTTTTATCTGTGTAAAGCCATTTACCAAAGAAATGAGGACCAGACAAAGAAGCAATATAGCCTTATTCAAAAGCATATGATGATTTTATTATTTATATAAAAGACATAATATTCCCCCCATTTCCAACATCGGGAGAATTCAAAAACTAAAATCTATCAAAAAACGTACTTCCCGGAACCTAATGTCTTTTCCTCACTTCCATCTGGCAAAATAATGGTCGCGGTGGTGTTTGCCGGGATTTCAAATTCATAAGTCACCTTATCTCCATCAATTTTCCATGCAGATTTAATTTTTCCATACATGGAATTGAACTCTGCATTGGCATTTGTGAGGCCTCCGCCAGGATGCGGCGCCAGGACAAAATGTTTGTATCCCGGATTTTTCTCGTCAATTTGAATACCAGATACATACGTATATAACCACTCACCAATCGCGCCGTAGGCATAATGATTAAAACTATTCATCCCCACATTTTGGAAAGTGCCATCCGGTTTCTGTCCATCCCAACGCTCCCAAATAGTTGTGGCACCCTGAGTAACCGGGTACAGCCAAGATGGGTATTCCTTTCGGTTGAGCAGCATAAATGCAAGATCCTCATGGCCGGTATCCGAAAGCGTTTTACACAACAAAGGTGTACCAACAAAACCAGTTGTCAGATGCCCCATCTTTGCTACATCTTTAGCCAGGTAATCAGCAGCTTTAGGAATGAGGTTTTCAGGAAGCAGCTCAAATGCTATTGCCAGGCAATATGCCGTTTGGGTGTTTGAAACTAAACGACCTGAAGAAGTTACGAATTCAGCAACAAAGGCTTTCTTAATGCTTTCTGAAAGGGCTGCATATTTTTTCGCATCTGCGCTGTTACCTATAATCCCGGCAATTTTGCCTAAAAGACCACTCGAATAAGCATAATAGGCCGTTGCAATCAAGTCCTTTTCGGTTGTGGCTCCCGGATAATCGGAGCGGGTAGTTGCAAAAGCCAACCAATCGCCATAATGTGTGCCTCCAATCCATAAATGGTCATCCCCGGCCTGCTCTTGCATGAATCCAACCCATTTTTTCATACTTTCATACTGCACCTCCAGGATGCGTTGATCTCCATAGGCCAGGTAGGTGGTCCAGGGAACGATCAATGCGGCATCATCCCAGGCAGTAGAGCCACCACGGCCATTGAGAACGTCTGGGACTACATGTGGAACTTTCCCGTCAGGGGCCTGATCGGCAGCAAGATCCTTCAACCACTTGGTGTAGAACGCTGCCACATCAAAATTATAGGCGGCAGTCGAACTGAAAACCTGGGCATCGCCTGTCCAGCCCAATCGCTCATCGCGCTGTGGGCAATCTGTGGGTACATCCAGGAAATTTCCTTTTTGTCCCCACTGTATGTTGTGCTGTAGCTGATTGATCAACTCGTCAGAACAAGAAAACGCACCGGTTGGTGCCATGTCAGAATAAATGACAACTCCTGTAATATCATCTAATGTTGGCGCCTGCTCCAAACCCTCCAACATTAGATATCTAAATCCGTGGAAGGTGAATTTTGGCTCGAAAATTTCCTCGCCATCTCCCTTCATAATGTAAGTATCCGTACATTTGGCAGCGCGAAGATTGGCTGTATAAAAGTTCCCTTCCTTATCCAGTACTTCGGCAAACTTCAAAACAACCTTATCGCCTTTGTTGCCTTTTACTTTCAACCGCACCCAGCCGACCATATTTTGGCCCAGGTCAAATACCATCTCGCCTTTTGGCGTGGTGATCTGCTCAATGGGTTTGATTTCTTCTACTGCGCGAACAGGAACTCCCTGAGGCGCAATCAGTATGTTTTTTGAATGATTTAAAATTGCGGCATTTTCCCATCCACTATCGTCGAACGAGGTGCTGGTCCAGCTTTCCATTTCCAATCTCGCATCATATAATTCTCCATTATATATGTCTGACTCGAGAATCGGCCCGGTACTGGTTTTCCAGTCTTCTCCGGTTTCAATCACCTCCGAAGTTCCATCAGTGTAGGTAATTTGCACCTGCACCAGTAGTCCGAGTTTGTCACCATAGTAAGCGCGCTGATTCCTAAATCCAATATTCCCCCGATACCAGCCATCTGCTACAGCAGCTCCGATAGCGTTTTCTTTGCCGAGCATAGATGTCACATCATAGGTCTGATATTGGATGCGTTTGTTGTAACTCGTCCAGCCCGGAGTAAATAGCTGATCGCCCACCTTCCGGCCATTGATATACATTTCATAAATCCCCAGCGAAGTGACATAAGCTCTTGCTGTTGCAATTTTTTTACTGGTGGTAAATTCGTTTCGATAATAGTGGGCCGGAAGTGATCCATCTTTTTTTACTTCATTATTCATTGTAATCCATGAGGCAGACCAGGCATCCGGATCCAGTATGCCCATTTCCCAGTAAGCAAGATCGCTCCAGCCTGTTGCTTTATTGTTGTTGTCCCAGATGCGTACCTGCCAATAGGCGCGTTGCATTGACTTGAGGGCAGGGCCGCCGTATTCAATATTTACGGATTTATCCCCAATGACTTTCCCGGAAGTCCAGATTTGCCTGCCTTTCCTGGTGTTATCAGAAGTTGATTCAAAAACACGAATTTCATAGGCCGTTTGCAGCACATTTTGCTGGTCTGACACCAACTGCCAGCTGAATCTGGGTTTTTGCACATCAATGCCAATGGGATTTTCATGATACTCGCAGACGAGCTTTACGACCTGGTTTTTAGCCATTGTAAAAACTGATATTGCACTCATCATCAATATCAAAGAGAGAACTTTTAGATACTTCATTTTATTTTGGGTTTAGATACTTGATTTCTTTAGAGTATTGCGCCGGATGATTTTTGAAAAATACACCCTACTATTTCAAAAATAGTGATTTGTAAGGCAATTGAAGAATTATTGCATGTCGAAATCACCCATTGAATGCCATATTACTCAATTAATTTCTCAGTGCAAGAACGTTTTCCGCATAGCTGTTTACCTCCTGAATATAATCCTGGGCCACCGGCACTTCGTGCTTCATGCAATAATAATCCCACACTGCGCCAAAGGGCTTGCTTTTCATTTCTTCCAAAATGGCCATCCGCTCAAACCACTGACCATTCTCCTCGTAGGATTTCAAAATACTTACCGGCTCCAGCAAGGCAAATAAGATACTCTTTTGCGATGCACGGATACCCGACACATATGCGCCAATCCGGTTGATGCTGGCATCGAAGAAATCCAGACCGATATTTACTTTGTCATAAGCATCCATGCGGTTGAGCTCCTGGGCAATCAACACTGTTTCGTCATTAATGGTGATCACATGATCACTGTCCCACCGAACTCCTCTCGTAAGATGCAGCAACAATTCATCAACATACTGGAAAACGGAGCTGATCTTATCCCCGACTACCTCGGTTGGATGAAAATGACCGGCATCGATACACAACAGAATTTCTCTTGTGATCGCATATCCAAGATAAAATTCGTGAGAACCTACAACGAATGACTCACTGCCAATACCAAACAATTTGCTCTCCACAGCATCTTTCATATACGCTTTGGAATATTTGGTCGTCAAGGCTTCATCGAGCGATTTTTTTAGCAGCTTCCTGTATCCGTACCGATCGATGGTCGTGTCTTTCATCCCATCGGGAATCCAGGTATTGTGGATGCAGGGATTGCCCTGCTGCTCGCCAAACCACGCGCTGATCTCACGGCATCTTTTTACATGCTCCACCCAGAATTGCCGGTCACCCTCATTTTTGCTGGAAAGTGTAAAACCATCATTGGCCCTGGGATGCGAAAACAATGTGGCATTAAAATCCAGATCAACGCCCTGTTGCTTGCTCCATGCTGCCCATCCTTTAAAATGATCAACAGTGATCTCATCCCGATCTACCTTCTTTCCTTCAAATTCACCATAGATCGCATGCAAATTCAGGCGCTGCCTGCCCGGAACGAGGCTATAGACTTTCTCCAGATCTGCGCGCATTTCCTGAATATTTCGTGCCTTTCCCGGATAGTTTCCTGTCACAGCCAATCCTCCGCCCAGGCTTCCACCGGTATCTTCAAATCCTGTGACATCATCAGTCTGCCAGCAATGAACAGACAAGCAGATCTCACTAAATTTTTTGAGCACTTCAGCGACATTCACGCCAACAGCTTCATATTGGTCGGTAGCCATCTCAAATGACTTAACAATGGTATTTTCCTTCATAATTCTTTAGTTTGGGTTCAATTAAAAGGGCTTCACACCATCTTGAGATTTAATATTATCATGCCAGACACCATCTCAACCGGGCAATAAGCCTTCAACTGCATATCATATCTTTATCTTTTATGATCTCATCTATCAAATATATTTATTATAATTATTGGATAAAATGGCAATAATGATCATAAACATGTCTTTTTTGACAATAAATGTC
>CAYZWN010000115.1:0-14356 GCA_964482185.1 uncultured Roseivirgaceae bacterium | reverse complement strand
AGATATCTTCTTCTTCGAGCGATGGATATTGAAGTAAAATCTCAGTTTTATTTTCGCCCGCACTGAGAAACTCCAATATTGTTTGTACAGTGATCCTTTTTCCGCGGATTGTAGGTTTCCCGTTGCAAACTTGATCGTCAATCGTAATTCTGTCTGCGATATATCTCATATTCTACAAATCTCTATTAAATATACGTTTTTTACTTATTTATAATTTTTGAAAATCATTTATAATAAAACGATTTCCTTAAAACGAACTCAACAATTCATACGCTGCCCGCATTTTTCTGATCAGTTTTTCAGATTCCCGAAAATCCAGCGTTTGATCTCCATCAGAAAATGCCTTGAATGGGTTGGAGTGCGTTTCATAAATGATACCATCCGCACCGGCCATGACCGATGCCAGGGCAATAGCAGGCACATGCCTTCTGATCCCTATTCCATGTGACGGATCGGCCACCACGGGCAAGTGAGATTTTTCTTTCAGTATAGGAATAGCATTGAGATCCATGGTATTTCTGCTGGCTTTTTCATAAGTCCGGATACCGCGTTCGCACAGAATGAGTTTTTCATTACCTCCTGAAAATACATACTCCGCAGAATACAATAGCTCGTCAATAGTGCCCGAAATACCTCTTTTGATCATAACCGTTTTATCTATATTTCCCAGTGCATCGAGCAGGTTAAAATTCTGTGTATTGCGCGCTCCTACCTGAAAAATATCCACATAGTCCAGCATGGGCTCAATCTGCGCCACCTCCATCACCTCGGTTACTATTTTAATGCCGGCAGCACTGGCGTGCTTATGCCACAACTTCAATCCTTCAATACCCAGGCCTCTGAAGGCATATGGCGAGCTGCGCGGCTTGAATACGCCACCCCGCATCATTTTGACACCATTGGCTTTAAGGTGACTAATCGTTTCAACTATCTGCTCCTCCCCTTCTATCGAGCACGGTCCGGCCATAATTGCCAATCCGCCGTTTCCAATTGTTATGCCATCGCCAAGGCCGATTACCGTGGGCTTCACTTTCCACTTTCTTGAAACAAGCTTATAACTGTCCGAAACAATGTGTATGTCCTGGATGCCGGGCATATTCCCGATCTGGCGAATATCAAATTCCTTGGTGCCAATACCGATCAGGTAGGTGCCGGCCTGGGTTTTTACCTCATTTGATTCATATTTGAAGCTGTTTACTTTGCGAATGATCGCAGCTTTTTGTTCCGCGCTGATTTGTTTGCTGAGTTGTATGATCATGGTTAATTCTTTATTTCACGAATGAATGTCCTGATGTCCTGTTCGGGATCTCCGGACTTTTTTAATAGTTGTATGAATGCAGAACCAATAATAGCACCGTTTGCAAACCGGCATGCACTTTCGAATGTCTCCCTGTTTGATATGCCAAAACCAATAAGCGTTGGATTGCGGAGCTGCATCTGACGGATGCGTTGAAAATACTGAACCTGCTCTTCTGAAATACCGGTTTTCGCACCGGTTGTGCTGGCTGATGAGACCATATAAATAAAGCCCCTCGAGTTGGCGTCAATCTCCCGAATTCTCGATTCGGACGTCTGCGGTGTAATCAGAAAAATATTAATCAGACCATGGGCTTCGAATGTCTCTTTGTAGTAATCCAGGTATTCCTGCATGGGAAGGTCAGGAAGAATGAGCCCATCCACACCGATCTCAGCACACTTTTTACAGAAATTTTCCAGGCCAAACTGCAAGACGGGATTGATGTAACCCATCAATATGATAGGAATGTCTACACTTTCCCGGATGTATTTCAATTGTTCAAAAATCAGTTTCAGACTGATGCCGTTGTCCAGTGCAATTTTATTGCTTTCCTGGATCGTCGGTCCATCGGCAATAGGGTCAGAAAACGGAATACCCACTTCTATGATATCGGCGCCCGCCCCGGCAAGCCATGCTGCTATGTCGGTTGTATCATTGAGCTTTGGGAAGCCGGCAGAAAAATATACCGAGAGTATTCGCTCTTTTTTGCGTTCGAAGAGTTGCTCAATCCGGTTTTTTATCATTATCTCACTCATTTTTGTAAATAAAAAAATGCCTTAAAATCCATGAAATCAATATTTACCCCATTTGATGTAGGTCTCCAAATCCTTATCGCCCCGACCTGACAAATTGATCACGACAATATCATCATGAGAAAGATGTAATTTGTCCAATGCAACCAGTGCGTGAGCCGTTTCGATGGCAGGAATGATGCCTTCCATTCTACTGAGCAGGATACCCGCATTCATCGCCTCCTCATCTGTCGCGCTTAGAAATTGTGCTCTTTTTGAATCGAAAAGATGCGCATGGATCGGCCCAATACCGGGGTAATCCAGGCCTGCCGAGATGGAATAAGGCTCTACCACCTGACCGTCTTCGGTTTGCATTAAAAGCGTCTTCGATCCATGCAAAACACCCGGCTTACCAAGAACCGTGGTCGCGGCGGATTCCCCGGATTCATTACCCAGACCGGCAGCTTCCACTGCAACCAGTTTCACTGCATCATTCTCAAAATAATGATAAAAGGCACCGGCAGCATTACTGCCCCCGCCTACACATGCTATCACAAAATTGGGATCTTCCACTCCTTCTGCTTCCCTCAATTGCCACTTCATTTCTTCACTGATCACAGACTGAAACCGTGCCACCATATCAGGATATGGGTGAGGACCGACTACCGATCCGATAATGTAATGTGTATCGACAGGATTATTGATCCAATGGCGCATGGCCTCATTTGTCGCATCCTTAAGCGTTTTACTTCCGCTGGTCGCCGGGCGTACTTCCGCGCCGAGAATGCGCATCCGCTCCACATTGGGCTTTTGCCGCGCCATATCCACTTCTCCCATATACACGATGCACTCCATCCCCATCAGCGCGCAAACTGTTGCCGTTGCTACCCCGTGCTGACCGGCACCGGTTTCGGCAATTATTTTTTGTTTGCCGAGGCGCCTTGCCAAAAGTATTTGCCCGATTGTATTGTTCACCTTATGCGCTCCCGTATGACAAAGATCTTCGCGTTTCAGATATATTTTTGCCTGGTATTTTTCCGATAACCTCGAAGCAAAATACAATGGCGTCGGCCTGCCTACATAGGTTTTGAGCAGATGATCAAAGTCATTTCGAAAGCTTTCTTCCTGAATAATCGACAAATATTTTTGCCTTAATTCCTCGACATTCGGGTAGAGCATCTCCGGGATGTAAGCGCCTCCGAATTTGCCATAATATCCACGGTTGTCAACTTGTATTTTCATAAACTATGTTTAACTATTAAAATCTCAAATCACAAAAACTAAATCTCAAATAAACCACAAAAACCAAATCACAAATTTCAAAACCAGCTGAATCAAGCACGCTTTATTTCGACTTATCGATGATCGCCAATAGAATTTTCTCTAACCCAGAAAATTCATCTGTATTTTGGAATTTATTGACTCTTTTTTGGTGAATAGCTTTCGCAGCGTATCAATATCCTTCAACCCCGGCCGTTTCTCAAATTTACTGTTTACATCCAGAGCGTGAACCTTAAGCCAATCAATCTTCTGAAGATCATCCAAATTATCAAGCCCTATTCCTCCACTGAGAAAAAACGGTTTTTTCAGTTTATACTTATTCAACATTTCCCAATCGAATGTTTTTCCCGAACCACCATAGGCTTCTGTTTTTGTGTCAAACAAAAAATAATCAACCGTGGAATGATATTGTTCGGTCAGGTTAAAATCAAATTGCCTATCTACGTGAAATGCCTTGATAATCCCAAAGCCTTCTTTACTCAGCACCTGGCAGGCCTCCTGTGATTCATCGCCGTGAAGCTGGATAAAATCCAGACCGAATCGTCTGCCGGTATCGATCATTTCTTCGACCGATGCATTCACAAACACACCGACTTTTCTTAAACTGCTATCCAGATCAGGCATTACAAAATGCTGACCGACATACCTTGGGGATTTTGGATAAAATATAAAACCCAGATAATCTGGCCTGAGGTCGGCCACTTCCTCAATGTTATCACGCAAACCGCAAACCTTCACCCGGAGCTTTTCCATGATTTCAGGCTGTTTTTAGTTTCCTGATCTTTTGGACAAACTCAGCACAAGCCGCACCCGGCCTGCTGTGCGACATGAAATATTCACCGATCAGAAAGCCTCGAAAACCATGCCCCCGGAGCTGAATTACCGTCTCAGGCTGACTGATTCCGCTCTCTGAGATTTTAACAAACTCGTCAGGAATATATGGCGCCAGGTCTATTGACGTATTTACGCTTACGCTGAATGTCTTCAGATCACGATTGTTGACTCCTACCACATCCAGATTTTCATTGAGGTGCTGATCCAGTTCCTCCCTGTTATGCACTTCCATCAGTACTTCGAGACCGACAGATTTCGCGAAAGCAGCAAGTTCACTCAGTTTACTGGGGCTCAGCGCTGCGGCAATCAGCAAAATGGCATCGGCACCAATCGACTTCGCCTCGATGATCTGATACGCATCAATAATGAAGTCTTTCCTGAGGATTGGGCAAAAATTAAACTTTCTCGCTGTAGTCAGGTCGTTGTTCGTGCCGCCAAAAAACTCCGTATCGGTAAGGATCGAAAGGGCTGAAGCGCCAGCCTGCATATAGCCGATCGAGGTTTGTTCAATAGAAACAAACTCGTGAATCATACCTTTAGATGGCGACTTGCGTTTGATTTCTGCTATGATGCCTTCCTTATCATCGCGCAGCAGGTACTTTTTGAGCGATACACATTCCGATGGAAAATATATACTTTTCTCCAGCAATTTGGCCGGGTAAAGACTTTTTCGCTCAGCCACCTCCTGCTCCTTATGGGCAATAATTTTTTGTAAAATATCCATTAGAGATTGATCATTGTTTTAAAACTTTTCAGTGCACGGCCGGATTCCAGGGATTCACGTGCCTTTTCTACAGCGCCGGGAATACCGAGGCGCGCATCCGCGCAATAAAGCGCCATCCCGGCATTGGCAATGGCTACCTCCTTTTGGGCTTGCGTTGCATTACCTTTCAGCACCGAAAGGAAAATCTTAGCTGCCTCTTCAACAGTCGCCCCTCCGGACAGTTCTTCCGCGTTAAAGGTTTTCAGGCCCAGTTCATCCGGGGTGATGATTTTTTCGTCATGTGGAGTCAGCATTTTGAATGCACCGGTAAGCGAGACTTCATCATAACCATCCAGCGCATAGATTACCATAAAGTCTGTGCCTGTCTGCTGGAATAAATATGCGTAAAGCCGCGCCAGTTCGAGACTGAACACCCCGGTCATTTGCTTTGCCGGAAAAGACGGATTCACCATTGGCCCCAGCATGTTGAAAAAAGTTTTGACGCCCAGTTCTTTGCGCACAGGCGCCACATTTTTCATAGCGGGATGGAACAAGGGCGCATGCAGATAGCAAATGCCACTTTCATCGAGCGACTTTCTGAGTTTATCTTCCTCGTTGGTGAACTGATAACCAAAATACTCCAGCACATTTGATGAGCCACACACCGATGACACGCTGTTATTGCCGTGCTTGGCTACTTTCTGACCGGCTCCGGCAACGATAAACGAGGCGAGCGTGGAAATATTGAAAGTATCCTTGCCATCGCCACCGGTGCCGCAAAGGTCTATTGCATCGTACTCCTCAATGTGTAATGGAAGGCACAGTTCGAGCATTGCTTCGCGGAATCCCGTCAATTCTTCCACGGTAATGCTCCGCATCAGATAAACGGTGAGAAAAGCCGCCATCTCCGATTGGTTGTATTTGCCCTGAGCGAGATTGGTAAGAATCTCCCTGGCTGTTGTCCGGTCGAGCGATTTGTATTCAAAAAGATCGTTAAGTATTTCTTTCATTCTGTTTTAGCTTCTGGCCATTTGCTGCAAGTTCATAGCCTGGTTATTCGAGCGTATAATTTTTCTAAATTAATTGTCATTTCAATACTTAAGCCTCAAGCCAGTTTTTGATCATTATTTTTCCGTTTTCTGTGAGGATGGATTCCGGGTGAAACTGGAGTCCGCGCACATCATACTTCAAATGCCGGAGTCCCATAACGATACCTTCATCATCCCGGGCAGTAATCTGGAGTTGCTCGTTTACCGTTGCACCATCCACAGCCCAGGAGTGATAACGACACACCACAAACCTTTCAGGCACCAGATTAAAAATATAATCTTCAGGACATTCAATCTTTACAGGCGTGCCCACACCATGGAGCACGTCCTTCATATTATAAAGCGCTGCTCCATATACCTCTCCGATTCCCTGGTGGCCCAGACAAATGCCCAAAATACTTCTGGTCGGGCCGTATTGCCTGATCAGATCGAGCATAATTCCCGCTTCAGATGGGATGCCCGGCCCAGGTGACAGCAGAATTTTATCATAAATCCCCACATCTTCCAATGCGATCTTGTCGTTTCTCACCACATCCAAATGAGCACCATACCCAAACTCACGGATGATGTGCACGAGGTTGTAAACAAAAGAATCGTAATTATCCAGTACCAGTATCCGCATCTATTTGTCCAATTTATCAGCCAGTTCGATGGCCATCCGCAATGCGGCAAGCTTATTATTCACCTCTTGCGATTCATTCTCCTCTTTCGATTTGGCGACCACACCTGCACCGGCCTGATAGTAAAGCTGATTATTTTTGCTTAAGAAAGAACGGATCATGATAGCATGATTAAATTCACCGTTAAATCCCAGAAATCCGATGGCGCCACCATAATAGCCTCTCCTGGTTTTTTCGTACTGATCGATGAGCGACATGGCCATATGCTTTGGCGCACCTGATAACGTGCCCGCGGGAAAGGTGTCGGCCACCATCTGGATGGTATTGGTGCCGGCATCAAGTTTTCCAACCACCTTTGATACCAGGTGGATGACATGAGAATAATACTGGATTTCTTTAAAAGTCTCAACATGCACCCCTGATCCATTCCTGCTCAAATCGTTGCGGGCAAGATCCACAAGCATTACGTGTTCGGAAGTTTCTTTTTCATCTTCAGAAAGTTTCTGTGCAAGCTCAGCATCTGCCTGATCGTTGCCTGTGCGCCTGAATGTGCCTGCAATTGGATATATTATCGCCTCACCGTTTTTTATCACGATCTGCGCTTCCGGCGAGGAGCCAAATATCTTAAAACTGCCATAGTCAAAATAAAATAGATAAGGAGAAGGATTCACAGACCTGAGTGTGCGGTAAACATTAAATTCATCTCCGGCAAATCCTGACTGAAAACGCCTGGACAGTACAATCTGGAAAACATCGCCGCGATGGCAATGGTATTTTCCTTTGCCAACCATATTGAGAAATTCATCATCTGTGACATTGGATGATTCATCGTTTTTCCAGTGAAAGCGATAATCCGGAAAATTTCGGCTGCGTACCAGGTCGGCTATTTCCTGAAGGTTACTTTCAGATCCATCACCCTCCACCTGGTGATCAAAAATGTACATTTCATTTTTGAAATGATCGATCACAATGATATTCCTGTAAACCGAATACAGAATATCAGGCGTATCATATTCGTCAGTTTTTGCTCCGGAAAACTCGATATCCTCAAAATACTGCACTGCATCATAACTCACATAGCCAAAAAGACCATTGGTAATGAACTTAAATCCATTGTTTTCAACTTCGAAGGCATTCATAAATGCATTGAGTGCGTCGATGGCTTGCCCGGGTTTGTCAAGTATTTTTTCTTCCCGCTTCCTGCCCGGCATCGAAACGCGTAGTTGCCGGTCTTTTAAGGAGAAATTTGCAATCGGGTTGCAGCACACATAGCTGTAGCTGTTTTCAGCCCCGTGATAATCAGAGCTTTCGAGCAGAATAGAGTTGGCATATTTATCTCTCAACTTCAGGTAGATGCTCACCGGTGTTATGACATCTGCCAGCATCCGGGAAAAGCTGCTTTTTAGCTTGATTTTTTCCAACATTTGAAAAGTTTTGTTAAATAAAAAAGGCCCGCCGAACGACGAGCCTCATATATTTTTTAACACACAGGTTTCCGTTCAGCTAAGTATTTTAACTCTATGCCACCACCAGAAACCGATATGATTTGTTGCGTTTTTCATTGCGGAGTCAAAATTAGAAAAGCACACCTTATTTGCAAAGCCTTTCTGAATTTTTTATTTGTCAGTTTTAGCGGAAGAATATTTGTAATTCAGAGTAGATGTAAATATAAAATTCTACTGATTCACCGACTTTAATAAAGTAAGGCCTTGAATGGCAACTTCTTAACATGAAATACGACATGAGCCAGCGCTGATTTTTAAATACTCAGGAGATTTGGAATGGAATATTTTCCATAAATAACGCATAAAAAGGATGATTTTTACTAAATTAAGGCTGTTTTAAAGATGTGCATATTAAGCAAATGAGATTTCTTAACTTTTTCCTTCATTCACTATTATAAAGTAAACCTGCTCAAATTATGGAAACGTTTTATGTGAAATTTTTGAATTTCTGGCAATACTTCGCCTTTGGATTGGCGGCCCTTTTGATTATAGGGAGTATCGTGCTCTTTATTATAAACAAGATCCGTTTTTCGGCCATCTCAGATTACAAACAAAAGTATGATTACCTGGCTGCCAACGAATCTAAAGTACTCTTCCTCGTCATAATCGGAATTGCCGTGGCACTTTCCTTGCTTATGAACACGGTTTACCATGATACCGTAAAGTTGAGCCCGGTCTGGTTTTTAGTCCGGCTATTTATATCGGCCTGCATTGGTACGCTCATCATCTATATTTCTCATCTTATGATCTTGTACGCTTATCCGTCCAGCCTTGAGAGAAAAATGAAAAAATGGAGGTACAAACCCAGGATCAACAAAAAAAATGGAAATGTCATGAAGCTGCTCAGCGAAGATGAAGAGGACGTACACCTCGATGAAGGGATGCAGGCTGAAGAAAATGTTTTTTCCGTTGACTACGATGTCTGGGTGGATGAGGAAACCGGAGATGTAAAAATTGAAAAATACCCCGGCCATTTGCTGGCTTTGCAGTGCAATTCCTGCGGCTTCAAAACTATGAAGTTGGTAAAAGAGGAAATTGTGATTGCTCCTACAGATGGCTCTGATGGTGAAATGATCAAAAATTATAAATGCTCATATTGTGGGGCTAAAAGAACTAAGACAGTCAAAGTTGCCAGGTTATCCCAGACCGAAGGCCATTACGAACTTCCTGCTCATCTGCATTTCAAGGAGCAGGACAAGGTAAATCTGGTCACGGTGGAGCTTCAGATCAGCAATGGCAAAAAGAAGGTTTATGATTTTTCTTCAACAAAGCAGGCCAGCGAGTTTTTGAAAGAGTTTAAAGTGGACGATTAAGCAAATATTTTCAGTTAATAAACGGGCCGTTTCGACGGCTCTTTTTTTTAACTATTGTCAGGAGATGTCGTTGAAATGCTTAACCCGGACAATTGTAAAAATAAAATCGCGCAAAAAACATATCCTCATCCTGACCAGTACATCGCTTTTACTATTTTTTATCATCCTCCCCTGGTCGCATCAGGAACTGGTACTGGATAAAATTCTTGAAATTTGCTCTTTTCAGTCTGAATCACGGTAATGACTATTTCAAGAGGCATATTTTTAATAAATGCTTCAACGAATTTCCAATAAATGCCATTCTGATTGGAAAATAGACGTATTGTATTTTTATTAGGTTAATTTTTATTCAGATAATAAAATGTACTATGATGTCACATGAAATTATTGAAATTGGAAATAAGAAGCTCATCGGGGCAAAGGTCCGGTGCTCGCTCAAAAAAGAAAAGACCGGTTCATTGTGGCAGCATTTTATGCCCAAGCGCAATCTGATAAAAAACAAAGTGAACAAAGATTATATATCAGGCATCAGGTTTTACGAACCTTTGGACATCAACACTTTTAACGAGGAAACCGAATTTGAAAAATGGGCCGCGGTAGAAGTTTCTGAAATTGAGGCTGTCCCGGAAGGACTGGAAGCACTAGAAATACAAGGTGGCAAATACGCGGTTTTCATTCATAAAGGATTGTCGGGTGATTTTCAGAAAACCAAGGAAGAGATTCTGCGTACATGGTTGCCGGATTCTGTTTATCAACTCGATGATCGCGTACATTTTGATGTGATGGGAGAAAAATATTACGGCCCGTCTGACGCAAACTCTGAGGAGGAAATCTGGATACCCGTTAAATGAAAAAAGCGGCCGGGTTTCTTTCAACTTTCCTGAAAATCGGTGCCCTTATCTGTACTTTTGCTTTACTTGCCACGGTGATCTTACAGGTTTATGCGCGCTTTTTTATGAGCAGCGCCCCGGCATGGACTGAGGAAGCATCCCGGATCTTTTTTATTTATGCCATCAGCTTTGCAGCCGGATCTGCATACAAACAAAACTATTATGTTTCTCTTGATCTGATCTCAGGAAGATTGGGATCAGAAGTTGAGCGGATAATACGCAATATTGCCGAAGGCGCCGTGTTTCTGCTCTTTTTTATCATGATGATTTTCTCAATTGAATTTATACGTATAGGGCTGACCGAAACATCACCAAGCCTCGGCTTTAATATGTCGTTGGCATTCGGAAGTATGTTCTTTTTATCATTTTCGATCAGCTTTTTTTCGGGAATGCGCATTATTCAAAGATTTATAAATAAGCCATGATCTGGATTCTGATTTTGGTGTTTGTGAGCTGTATGGCACTAAGATTTCCGATTGCCTTCGCACTGGGATTTTCATGTCTTGTATATGTGCTGGTTAAAGGCATCCCACTGGTCATCCTGCCAATGAAAATGTACTCCGGCATCGATGTATTTGTATTGCTCAGTATCCCGGGCTTTATACTTGCCGGGAACCTCATGAATTATGGCGGACTGACTGAGAAAATCGTTGGCTTTTGCAATCATTTATTGGGGCATATCCGTGGTGGACTGGCCATGGCGAATGTTGGCGCTTCGATGCTGTTTGCCGGTATTTCCGGAACGGCCGTTTCCGATACGGCAAGCATTGGTTCAGTAATGATACCGGCCATGAAAAAAGAAGGTTATGATGCCGGTTTCTCTTGCGCGGTAACAGCCTCATCCTCTACTGTTGGCCCGATCATTCCTCCAAGTGTCCCCATGATCATCGCCGCGACACTCACGGGCTTATCGGTCGGGAAACTGTTTCTCGCCGGTGCCATCCCGGGATTCATGCTTGGCCTCGGACTCATGTTGGTGGTTTATTTTATTTCCGTAAGGAAAAATTACCCTAAACATCCGAGAAAAAGCTTCAGGCAGATGGCCCTGTCTTTTACAGATACATTTTGGGCGCTTTTCATGACCTTCCTTATTGTTTTTGGGATTGTTGGCGGCATTTTTACTCCAACCGAGGCATCGGTAGTCGCAGTGATTTATGCGATGATGGTTGGGACATTTATTTACAAAAGACTTTCCATTCGGCGCTTACCTGCAATCGTGCTTGATTCCATGAAGACCTCGGCTTCCCTAATGGTGCTTGTGGGATTTGCCAACCTCTTCGGCTGGATTCTGATTACAGAAAAGCTCCCTCAAACCATTTCCTCTGAAATTCTCAATTTCACGACCAACAAATACCTCGTTCTCCTGATCATTAACCTGCTGTTGATTTTCGTCGGAACCTTTATGGAAACGATCGCGTCTTTACTGATTCTCTTTCCGCTTTTGTTGAAGGTAGCGATTGCTGTTGAGGTTGACCCGATACACTTCGCGGTCATTGCAGTGCTCAATCTGATCATTGGACTCACAACACCTCCTGTGGGCGTGTGCTTGTTTATCGCCTCAAGCATTGGCAAAATCACAATTTCTGAAGTGACCAGGGCAAGCCTTCCTTTTTTTGCGGTGAGTATCTCCGTTCTGATTTTGGTGACCTTGTTCCCTCAGTTATCGTTGTTTCTGCCGGGCTTGCTGATGGATTGAATAATAATGAGAACGCCTACTGCTATCTGAATTTCCTTTTCCCCTTTGATTTATCGCTTTTTTTATTTCGATCGGTTTTTGTGCCGTAACCGGATTTGGCGCGACCCGACTCTCCACGACCGCCCTTTTTCCTTGAAGAACGCTTGCCGTCGGGACTAAACCAATCGGATTTCGATCTGGGAGCCTTATCCTTCGAACGCTTCCTGACATCCGTTCCGGCATCTGTCGTTTCTTTTGAGACCTCTATTTTTACCTGAATCCCATCCCTGGTCACATTTTTAAATGCCTCCTGAATGCTTTGTTCATAGGCACGATCCAGTTCAAAAAAAGAGAAATTCTTCATGATATCGATCTTGCCGATCTCAATACTTTGATTGCCTGTGTGCTTGTTGATCAGTGAAATCAGATCGATGGCGCTCAGATGATTTTTTGAACCCAGGTTGATATGAAACCTGGTAAAATTATATTCTGACCGCCTTTTTTGTCGCTCTCTTGGCTTTTGAGTCTGGATGTTCAGATCTGGTGAATTTTTATAGTAAGCTAAAAAGCGGTTGAACTCAACTGAGACAAATCGCTTGATCAGTTCCTCTCTTGACAGCCAGGCCAGTTTTTTGTAAATAATATCAAGATATGGCTCAATCGTCGATTCGTCAATTTCCACCCACTCTACTTTGTCTATGAGATGAAAAAGTTGCTTTTCGCAAACCTCCTCACCGTTTGGAACCTGTTTGTGCTCGAATGATTTCCCGACTTTCTTTTCCAGTTGGCTGATTTTATTAGTCTCCCTGCTATGAATAATGGTTATGGAAATACCATGCTTTCCGGCTCGCCCTGTCCGGCCGCTCCTGTGGATGTAAGCCTCCAGTTCATCCGGTAGATTATAATTGATGATATGTGAAAGATCATTCACATCCAATCCACGGGCAGCTACATCGGTAGCGACGAGCATGTGCAAATTTTTCTTGCGAAAACGGTTCATCACGTAATCGCGCTGGGCCTGTGATAAGTCCCCGTGCAGGGCATCGGCATTATAACCATCCTGCATCAGTTTCTCCGCAACGTCTTTGGTCTCCTGCCGGGTACGGCAAAATACAATGCCGTAAATTTCAGGGTAATAATCCATGATGCGCTTCAGCGCCAGATATCTGTTACTGGCCTGTACGACATAATATTGGTGTTGCACATTTTCAGCGCCTGCATTTTTCTTGCCAACAGAGATTTCCACAGCATCCTGCATATATTTTTTTGCCAGGGCAGCAATTTCCTTTGGCATGGTTGCAGAAAATAGCATGGATTGCCTGCCCTCAGGTGTATTGCTCAAAATGGCATCCAGATCATCCTTAAAACCCATGTTGAGCATTTCATCAGCCTCATCAAGCACCAGGTAGCGAATATGCTCCAATTTTAGCTTTTTTCTCTTCACCAGATCCAGTACCCTGCCCGGTGTCCCGACAACTATTTGTCCGCCACGCCCCAAGGCGCTGATCTGCTTATCAATGCTGGAACCTCCATAAACCGGCACTACGAAAAGCTCCCTGATATATTTCGAAAAATAGTCCAGGTCATTTGTGATTTGCATGCACAATTCCCTCGTAGGACACAATATAAGCGCCTGTACTCCGCGCGCTTTCTCATCGATATGATGAATCATGGGCAGACCGAAGGCTGCCGTTTTGCCTGTGCCCGTTTGAGCAAGCGCTACTATATCCTTTTGGGAGTTGATGATATGGGGAATGGTCTTTTCCTGTATAGGCGTTGGTTGTTGAAAGCCGAGTTCCTGAATGGCTTTAATAATTTCCGGCTTTAATCCGGATTCTTCGAATGTTTTCATAACAGATGGTTTGTTCCAGGAAAATCAGCAACAGACTGGAAAGGAGCTAAACGACTTTGACAGGATGAGATTTCAGTGGACTTTTTAAATAATGTGCAAAGGTAGCGCAATAAAAGCAATATTTATGTTGTCACTCCAAATATTATTTGGCCGCAATGGGTATTGCCATTGGAGGTGTCAGGACGCTTCAACCACGCAAGCTGGATGATAGTTGGCTGACAATTGAAATTTATCAAATTCTCAAGGGAAATTATTTCAATTCATTATTTGGATGGAATAAATTATCGGCCTACATTTGCATCGCTTTTTTGAATGGAAGAAGCAATAAAATGAACAGGTCAGCCCTGCAAGCTGGGCCACTGCTAAAATTGTACTCAGGATAATTTCTTTACGCAGCGTCCGGTCCGGTAGTTCAGCTTGGTTAGTCCACCTACGCAAATGCTTCGGTGGATAAAAAATGCCAGCCCCTGTTTATCGGCAAATTCCCGGGTTCACAAAAGAGTGGCCTGTAAAAATGAATGATATTATAAAAATGGTCCGGTAGTTCAGCTTGGTTAGAATGCCTGCCTGTCACGCAGGAGGTCGCGGGTTCGAGTCCCGTCCAGA
>CAYZWN010000114.1:0-14548 GCA_964482185.1 uncultured Roseivirgaceae bacterium | reverse complement strand
ATTCCATTGGCTTTCGCCATGCCTCAACAAAACTAGTTTGTACATATTTCAATCGATTTTTATATTGAACAAGTATTAAAAAATATTCCGGAATAAATTCGGTGAGATAACGTTGCGGCTTCTGGTCATACCTGAATCCAATGTAAAATTAATCAAATCGTGGCATAGATTTAGCTTTATTTTTTCGTTATTTTGAGTGGATGCGATGAAAAAGGTAAGTAGAAATTGTTTTTTTGCGATTGTTTTGATTTTTAGCATGGCCTGTTCGTACAGTGCCTTTGCGCAAAATGAAGTTATCAATAATCTCCGTACGGCCATAAAAGCCGGAAGTTCAAAAGAGCTCGTGAAAAACTTTAATACCATGGTTGAGCTCAACTTTGATGGGACAAAATCAAACTACAGCAAGTCGCAGGCAGAACTGGTGATGAGGGAATTTTTTAAAAAATACCCGCCTGACGATTTTCAATATATCCACAAAGGATCATCAAAAGAGGGCCTCACCTATGTAATTGGCAAATATGACTATGAAGGCGGATCGTTCAGGGTATGGATTTTAATAAAAAAATTCGACACCCAATTCCTGGTCGAACTGATCAATTTCAATAAGGAATGACCACAGAAAGTGGTTTGAAAATTAAAACACATTCCTTATCTCTTCTTATGGCTGCTTTTCATAATTTTGCGCCGTTATGAGACCAGCATACGTTACTTCCGATTTTTTAAAAACATTCATTCAGCAAGCCATCCGCGAAGATATCGGTGAAGGCGACCATTCATCTCTTTCCACCATACCGGAAGACCTCGAGGGCCGGGCCAAGCTCAGGATCAAGGAAGAAGGCATCATTGCCGGATTGGAGCTGGCTCACGATATTTTTTTACAAATCGATCCGGATCTGAGGTTGGAATTTTTCATTCAGGACGGGGAGCAGGTGAAAGTCGGAGAGATCGGCTTTGTGGTGAGCGGAAGTGTTCAGTCCATACTGGCTGCAGAAAGACTGGTGCTGAATTGCCTTCAGCGCATGAGCGGAATTGCCACACATACGCATAAATTATGCGAAATAATCAAAGACACCAACACACAGATTCTGGATACACGTAAAACAACGCCAAACATGCGCCCGCTTGAAAAGTGGGCAGTTACCATAGGGGGTGGCACCAATCACAGGTTTGCACTCTACGATATGATAATGCTCAAAGACAATCACGTGGATTTTGGCGGGGGTATTTCCAGAGCCCTCGCCTCGGCAAACGCATATCTCAAAAAAACAGGCAAAAAGATGAAAATCGAGGTTGAAACCAGAAATCTCAGCGAAGTAAAGGAAGTGTTGAAAGCCGGAGGCGCTGATATGATCATGCTCGACAATATGGATACTGCCACTTTGAAAAAGGCCGTGAAAATGATTGGCAAAAAGATCAAAACCGAAGCTTCAGGAGGCATAACAAAAGATAATATTCTTGAGATGGCACAGGCGGGTGTGGATTACATTTCTATCGGTGCACTCACACATTCAGTAAAGAGTCTGGACATGAGTCTGAAGGCTGAGATTGCAAAATAATTTTATAAATTTGCCGCCCATACATTAAATCACAAACAAGAAAATGATCGTCAAAACCAAAAAATATAAATTAGAAACCGGAAAATACATAAAAATCGCCCTCGCAGGTGTTATCAGGCAGCAATGGTGGGCAATTCTGATTGCTCTGGGAATTATGGCAGGTTCGCTGATTATATGGTCGCATTGGTGGATTACCGGAGCGCTGATTGCCTATGGGCTTTATATCCTTTTTTGGATCATCCAGTTTGCCGGAATTACACAACTGGAGCAGAGTAAGGTACTATTTGAGAAGTTAAGTTATGAAATTACAAGCCAGCAAATTTTGATCAAAATCAATACCAAGCAAGGCATGCCAATAAAATGGGATCAAATTAAGCGGGCCAAAAAGACAAAATCAGGATTTGTGCTCTGGATGTCTAAAGTTCAACTCATCTATTTCCCATACAGAGTTTTCAATTCAGAAAACGAGCAAAAGTTTTTAGAAACCATACTCAAAAGAAAAGAGTATCTCCATTAGTTCTACTTTACGAAGTTAAATTACATATCTTCTATCGATATCATATTTTCTTTTTCGGTGCCTGGCTTCATGATTGATCGCAATGAGTTAATAAGAGACCCCAATCCATACATCAAAACCTCGAAAAAGAAGAGCCCCCCGAAAGGCCATTCTGTACTGAAAAGATGAAAGACGTTCTGAATTGATAATCGCAGGATATATGCTTTTTTAATACCTTGCGTTTTCATAAATCAAAATATGGAAAGCATTAGTGTTTTTGATATACTAAAAATCGGCATCGGTCCTTCAAGCTCTCACACAATGGGCCCCTGGCGGGCAATGCAATTTTGCCTCGAGGCCTTTAAAGCCCAACACACCATAACTTCAATACACAGCATACGAACAGAGCTTTATGGCTCCCTGGCCAAGACCGGTTTTGGTCATGCCACAGATAAGGCCATCATGCTGGCTATACTGGGGTTTGATCCTGTAACCATAGATGCAGAACGGATTGAGGATTATATCAATGATATAAAAAAGGATGGGCAGATTTCAGTATTTAACGAGCAAAAAATCCCGTACAATCCATCAAAGGACATTGTATTTGATAGAACAACCCAATATGAATTTCATTCAAATGCCTTAAAGATCTCCATCTTTTATGGGCAAAACGAGGTGTTCGAACGCTTGTACTTTTCGATCGGTGGCGGGTTTGTTGTCGAAGGCCCTTCAGAAAGTATAGATGAAACCAGCAGATTACCTTATCCGATCGACCGGGCTGCCGACCTGCTCGGGTGGTGTAAAAATAAAAAGTTAACCATTTCGGAAATTGTATTTCAGAATGAACTGACCTGGCGAAAAGAGGCTGAAATCAAAACTAAACTCGATGAGATCATTGATGTCATGAAAAGGTGTGTGTATAAAGGCTGCCACACTGCGGGTTATTTACCAGGGGGGTTGAATGTGAAACGACGGGCAAGTTACCAGAGTGACAAACTGATCATCAGCCATAAATATAATTCAATGGATGAATGGATTTCCATCATCCGCAATTCAGATCATTCTTTCAAAGAAACCCTCAACTGGGTGAGTTGCTTTGCGCTTGCGGTCAATGAGGAAAACGCAGCCTTAGGCCGTGTGGTGACTGCCCCAACCAATGGCGCCGCCGGGGTAATTCCTGCTGTTTTACTTTACCTGCTCTGCTTTTGTGAAGAAGCCGACAAAGAATCACTGCACAGGTTTCTGCTGGTGGCCGGTGAAGTAGGCAGTATTTTCAAAAAAGGATCAACAATCTCGGCAGCAATGGGTGGATGTATGGCAGAGATAGGCGTTTCATCCGCAATGGCAGCAGCGGCCCTGACAGAAGTTCAGGGTGGAACGCCGGAAAAGGTGCTCATGGCTGCAGAAATAGCCATGGAACACCATCTCGGACTCACTTGCGATCCGATCGGCGGTCTGGTACAGATACCCTGTATCGAACGCAATGCGATGGGCGCCATGAAGGCCATTACAGCGTCTCAGATTGCGATGGCAAGCGACCCGCAGATGGCCAAGGTCTCGCTGGATGATGTGATCAAAACCATGTGGCATACCGCAGAAGATATGAACAGTAAATATAAGGAAACAGCCGAAGGAGGCCTTGCTATTAATATTCCCGTAAGTATCCCTGATTGCTGATGAAACAGAAATTGCTCAAACCGGATAAAACTGTGCATGAAAAAAAAGTCGATCAGACTATCCGGAAAGTTGAAAAAAAGATAGAAATAAAAACCATAAAAAAGCCAGGAAACAGATCAGCAATAAAATGTATGTATTGATCTTTAATTCACCTGGCATCACTGATAACATTCAAAAACCCATATGCTCACATTTGCCGAAGCCGAACTTACCAGACTGTCCGTTCATAAAGTTGGAAATAAATCAGAAGAAGAGGGAATCAATATCTCTGAAA
Source organism: uncultured Roseivirgaceae bacterium (assembly GCA_964482185.1). Taxonomy (GTDB): domain Bacteria; phylum Bacteroidota; class Bacteroidia; order Cytophagales; family Cyclobacteriaceae; genus JAAUQL01. The sequence goes on along the minus strand of CAYZWN010000114.1, from coordinate 10,545 downwards.
GGGAAGTGCCCATAAATGTGGCCATTGCAGACTTATTGACCGCCTACTTCACCAAACCATTCAAGCCCCTGGAATTTTATCAGTTTTCCCATGAATCGGATCTGAATTTCAATGAAATTTATTCCTATGCGAGGAATATTTTTAATGACCCATCATCCCTTCATTTCGAATCGGTAAAAGTTGCCAAACACCTGTACGAACAATCCGGCCATCCAAAAATAAAATCCGGAGAGCTGTATGCGGCATTTTTTGAAAATTGCGTGCTTGATGGAGCATCAATGGAAGTTGTGGGCATTTTTAAATCAGAGCAAAAGGAAACATATCTGAAGGTGTATCCGGAGGGCAAATCTTTCAATATAGACCAGGATCAGGGTATCAACATCAACAAACTCGACAAGGGTTGTCTGATTTTCAATGATGCCGAAGAAGCGGGCTACAAGGTTTTGCTGGTGGACAACACCAACAAGGAAGATGCCCAGTACTGGAAAGACAGGTTTTTAAAAGTTACTCCCGTTCGGAATACCTACTATCATACTTCCAATTATTTGCAGATGTGCCGTGATTTTGCCTCAGAGGCATTCCCGGAGGCCGACCGCATCGATCAGGTCTCGCTGGTACAGGAATCTGCAAAATTTTTCAGGGAGGAGGATCTCTTCGACAAAGTCCGTTTTGAGGAAAAGGTATTGCAGGAACCCGAAATTATTGGTGCATTCGAAAACTATAAACAAAACTACCAGGAAGATCGCGACATTCAGATATTTGATGAATTTGATATTAATCCGGATGCTGTCAAAAAGATGGCGCGTGTGTTCAAGAGCGTAATCAAGCTCGATAAGAATTTCCACATTTATGTACACGGAAACCGGAATATGATCATGAAAGGATATGATGATCAAACTAAAATGCACTATTACCAACTGTTTTTTAAAGAGGAGCATTGATGGATTTGCGTCATATTGAAGCCATTATTTTTGATGCCGAGGGTGTGGTGGTGAACACGGAAAAACTCTGGGACGAGAGCCAGGAAATCCTTTTGGGCAAAAGAGGCCTTGAATACGACCGGGATTATCTGAAACCCAGGATGGCCGGACAAACCCTGCAGGAAGGCGCCCAACTCATGATCGATTATTACGGATTACAGGAATCTGCAGAAAAAATCGCCGATGACCGCCGGGCGATCATCGATGCGCTTTTTGAAGGAAAAATCACATTTATCGAAGGTTTTGATCATTTCTACGGCAGGGTTTATAGCTCAACACTGAAAAAAAGTATTGCCACAGCCATGAACAAACACCTTATGGTCAAAGTGGAAAAACAGTTGAATCTCAGCAGCTTTTTTAATGAGCACATTTACTTCATTGAGGATGTTGGCAACAAATCAAAACCTGAGCCGGATGTATTTCTGTATGCAGCCACGCAAATGGGTGTAGCCCCGGAAAACTGCCTTGTGATCGAAGACGCGCCGCATGGCATCGAAGCGGCCAGGAGGGCGAATATGTTTAGTGTTGGTATCGTGACAACATTTACAAAACAGCACCTTTCAGCAGCCGGTTTTGCGGGGGATAACTTTATGGATATTCTTCTATTTTTGCAGCAGGCCGGAATTAAACTATAAAAACATCCCAATGAACACACTCGGAAATGTATTATGGATCATCCTTGGCGGATGGATAGTTTTTCTGCTTTATTTAATTGGCAGCATTGTTATGTTTATCACAATCATCGGCATCCCTTTTGGCATCCAAACCCTGAAACTTGCATCCTTATCCCTGATGCCTTTTGGCCGCGAAGTTCGGCCGGGCAAGAGGGCAAGCGGATGTCTGTATATTATCATGAACGTGATTTGGATCATCGTTGCCGGTGTTGAAATTGCCATCACCCATATCGTGCTTGCCATTATTTTTACAATCACCATTATCGGCATTCCTTTTGCCGTGCAACACATCAAGCTGGCCGCGCTGGGATTATTGCCATTTGGCCATGATATTGTGGACAAAAAATGATATGTGTTATAAAACTTCCTGATGTTCAGCGATTCCTATTCCATCAACAGCCTATTTTTACAGATCAAGAAAAGCTTAAAACCAGCAGTATGGAAGCAGAATGTCCAAAAATCCAGAAGTGCCCTATTTTCGTATATAACGTATTAAGCAGCGAGCGCGCAGGAGTCGCCTACAAAACGCTTTATTGCATGGCTGGCGAGGCCAGGTTTAAAACCTGCAAAAGGTATATCGTGTCGAGCCAGGCCGGTTTTTGTCCTCCTGAGATCATGCCCAACAGTTCAAAAAGTGTTCATGATATCCTGGCTAAAATCAAAGCAGGCAGAGTTTAATAGTATATAATACCGATCACAAAATAATACTGCCGAACTCAATAAATCATTCAGGATTTGTCATGCACCTGTTATATCTTCACATATCATAATATGTGGAACCATGAAATCGGGCATGAGATAAAGGTCACCCATGGTGATGATTATTTTAATGCAAGACTACATGTGTGCCGTTGAAAACAGACCATTACAAGCACATGAAACAACACAACAAATCAAACCGCCGGGTACTGCTCATTTTCATTATTTGTGCCCTGAGTGCATGTCTCTATTCTTGCGCAGAAAGACCAACCACAAGAGAAATACGTGATATTCCATCCATTTCAGAGATCGAAGTCAGCAGTGGGGTTGACGTTTTTGTGACATTTGGCCAGGGGCCGCTCCTGGAAGTAGAGACAAGCAGGGGCTCTCTTGGAAAACTCAAAACAGAGGTTACCGGATCAAAACTAAAAATCTTCTACAAGGGCAATTTGGGTTGGAGTAAAAAGGCAAAAGTCTTTCTTCAGGTACCAAAAATTGAGAAAATCACAACATCAGGCGGATCAGACCTCATAGGTGAAAATACCTTAATTGGCGAAATTCTCAAGCTGAGAGCCTCTGGAGGAAGCGATATCAGGTTGGAGGTTGAAGTAAATTCGATCCGCGTTAAAACAAGCGGGGGCGCAGACATCGTGCTATCCGGCAATGCCAACTACATTGAAGCAGAAACAAGTGGCGGCAGCGATCTGAAGGCATCCCAACTTACAGTTCAATCAGCGAATCTGAAGGCATCCGGAGGTTCGGACATTACAATTCATGTTACGGAAGCCTTGCAGGCGCGGACAAGCGGTGGCGCAGACATTCGCTACAAAGGAAATCCCACCCAAATAGATACAGAGAACTCGGCAGGAGGAGAAGTGAAAAAAATAGATTAATCCAGAAAATCCTAAAGTGTGTCCGGAGCAGAAACGGTAAGAATCAGGCAGATCGTTGTGATCGGCGACAGCGAAGCGGATGAGGCCGCGCTGGATTTTACTCAAAATCTGGGCGCGGCACTGGCCCAAAATGGTTATGCCGTGATTACCGGCGGGCGGGGAGGCATAATGGAGGCCGCCAATAAAGGAGCTGCTGCCGCAGGAGGGCTTTCGATAGGTATTTTGCCCGGCGAACTTATTGAGGAAGCCAATAGCTTTTGCCAGATTGTGATCCCAACAAGCCTTGGACATGCGCGCAACAACCTCACCGCCCTGGCGGCGGATGCAATTGTCGCGATCGGAGGAGGAGCAGGAACCCTTTCTGAAATGTGCTTTGCCTGGATACATAATAAACCTATTTTTGTTTTCAGGCAGTTTGGCGGTTGGTCAGAAAAACTTGGCGGTGCCACGCTGGACCGGCGCAGAGATGACACGATTGAGCTTTGTGAAGATATCAACGAACTACTAATTAAACTTCGCGGGCTTTTTAAAAATTGAAATAATGCTGATATTCCAATTTCAGATTCATTTTTATAAATATGGATATAAATCAACCCACCTATACACTAAAGCTCACCAGGCTTCACTGCTATTTTGTTGAGGAAACGGAATACGATGACGTTTACCTCAAATACAATGGAAAGAAAATATGGCCCGCGGATAAGCGTCAACAACCTGTCATGATGGATACGACCACCGATCTGAATGTCGAGATCAGGGAGATCGCCAAAAATCAGGAGGTTGCCATCGAGCTTTGGGATTGGGACTTTTTATCGCCAAATGACAAGCTCGGTACATTTAAACTTATTGTGCAGGGTGATCCCGGACCATTCTCAACAGATATGGTTCAAAACCAAAAAGAAACCAAAAAAGCCAAATACACCCTCGACTGGGAAGTGTATTAGTCTGCGCTATTTATATTTTTACTTTCCGGGCATGGAAAAATCTTATAAATTGCCGGAAAAAAGTTAAGACTATGTTTGATCCTCCAATTACAAGTGGCGCAAATTTATTCATTATCATCGCGCTTGGCGTTATTTCGCTTGTAGCAGCAGTCGTTGCCACAGATGTTTACAAAAATTTCTTTGTAAATAAGAAAGAACAGGAAGAAAGAGACTAATCGTGTTTTTCCTGATTTACTCCTGAATCATATGCTGATGACCCCGGGAAGAGTTATAGTTTTTCTATTGCCCATCAGTATTTTTTCGCTCACTTCATTCATTTTTTTTTCTTTTTCGAGGCATGAAAATGTTCTGGCTGAAAGCGGCCTTTTCAAATCCGATGAGATACTGGAATTGGTATTGCAAAGCGATTTTGCCGCCTTGCTCAATGACCGTGGTGAAGACCCTGACTATCACAAGGGAATAATTTATTATACAGATCAACAAGGGGATAACATTGTCGTCGACTGTGAGCTGCGCACCAGGGGGCACTTCAGGCGCAACCCTGCACATTGCAGGTATCCTCCGATACGGGTGAAAATTACGGATAGCCCGCCAGAGGATTATCTATTCCGAAATCAGGATAAGCTGAAACTCGTGGTGCAATGCCAGATCGAAGAAAATGTGCTGATGGAATATCTGGCATACCGCATCTACAACCAACTTACGGATCTTAGTTTCCGGGTCCGGCTCGCCAGGATTACCTATCAGGATTTGGCCACGAATCAAACTTATACGACCAAATATGGCTTTTTTTTAGAAAGTGTTGATGAGCTGAGCGCACGTCTGAAAATGGTTGAATACGAGCCGCACATCATCCCGAATTTCCTGGAGCGAAACGAAGGCATATCCATGGCTGTTTTTGAGTTTCTGATCGGCAATGACGACTGGGCGCTGACTTCCGAACATAATGTAGTCGTGTTGCACGATACGCTTAGAGATCAGCTGTTTGCCGTCCCGTACGATTTTGACTGGAGCGAACTGGTGGATGCGGAATACACCAAGCCGGAAGGTATTCCGGACTGGCAACTTTCAGACCGGAACGTTTACAAAGGCCTGTGCATGACTGAGAATGATTATGAATACCAGATGCAGTTTTTTAATAATAAAAAAACTGATGTCCTGGCCATGATCGACATGGTACCCGATTTGACAAAAAACCGGCGTCAAAAAGCCCGCCGCTATATTGAAAATTCATACGCTGCCATCAATAAAAATAACGCGCTAAATACAATTTTTCAAAAACAGCCCTGTGTCGGTAAAACTACACTGGAACGGAATTAAACCACGGATGATCAGCTAATCCATCTGAATCTTTTATCCACTAAGCCTTTTCCGCCGCTACTTTTGACTTATTGGCCAATTGACCGCATGCCGCATCGATATCCTTGCCCCGGCTGCGCCGAACATTCACTACAATCCCCTTTTTCTCCAGGAATGCCGTAAACGCATCCAGTTCATCGACTTCTGCACGCTGGAAATTTGCGCGATCAATGGGGTTGTATTCGATGATATTCACTTTGCAAGGAAATTTGCCGGCGAAGCGAACCAGGTTTCTGGCGTCCTCAGTTGTGAGATTAAATTTGCTGAAAGCAATGTATTCCAGGGTGATCTTGTTTCCGGTGTTGTCGTAAAAATACTTCATAGCCTGAGCCAATACTTCCAGGTTGTTGGTTTCGTTGATGGGCATAATTGTGTCGCGCTTCAGATCATCCGCCGCGTGCAGCGACAAGGCGAGGTTAAATTTGACCCCGTCATCTGCCAGTTTCCTGATCATTTTGGCAATTCCCGCCGTTGAGAGTGTAATTCGTTTTGGAGATATATTCAGGCCGAGTTCAGAGGTGATGTGCCCGATGCCCGCCAGCACATTCGCGTAATTAAGCAATGGTTCGCCCATGCCCATGAGCACAATGTTGGAGAGTGGCATGCCATATTTCTGTTCAGCCTGCCTGTTGATCAGCACCACCTGGTCATAGATTTCACCAGGCTCAAGATTGCGCTTTCGCTCCAGGTATCCTGTGGCACAAAATTTACACGAAAGTGAACACCCAACCTGCGAGGAGATACAGGCGGTCATCCGCGAATCAGTTGGGATCAATACCCCTTCGATCACGTTGCCGTCAAATAACTTAAATGCTGACTTTACAGTCCGGTCTGTGCTGGTTTGTTCCTCTGCAACAGAGATACTCAGGATCGCATATTTCTCATCGAGGACTTGTCTTAAGCCCAGCGAAAGGTTTGTCATCTGATCAAATCCGGTGGCTGATTTTTTCCACAACCACTCATACACCTGCTTAGCTCTGAAAGGCTTTTCGCCGAGTTCTGTGAGTTCGGCAATCAATGTGTCGAGTGTGAGTTTACGGATATCCTGCTTGTCTTCTGCTTGCAACATGGAGCAAAATTAGGAAATAATTTACCACGAATAGGATGCAGTGAGCGGAAAATGATCTGAGTAGTCTACGTTTCGGTGAACGGTGAAGTTGTGAGTTTTCATGGAAGTACTGAAAAACTGATTATCGATACGCAGGAAAAACAACCTGCCGTTGTAGGTAAATCCGAATCCGTTCCCCGCTTTTTCAAATGCATTGTGCATGATTCGGCGCAAAGTAAAATATACATAACTGTAAGGCACTTCATTCAGGTCGCCGCAAAGAATTACCTTGTGCGGGCATTCTTTTATACTTTTAACCAATTGCTTTACCTGTATTGCCCGCGAAATAAAGCCATTTTTCAACCTGTAACCGGTGTCTTTGTAGCTGTTGGCCAGTCGATCGGTATTCACCACATCTTCTAAATCAATGCTCATTGATTCGAGGTGCGTGTTGTAAATTCTGACCGTATCCTCACCCAGAAGGATGTCGGCAAAAATAGAATTTAAAAATACGCCATGTTCGCTCACCATCTCTCCCTGGCCTACGATTGGGAATTTGCTGTAAATCGCTAGACCAAATTCAGCGCCGGAGCGATCCGTATGTACAATTTTACGGTGGTAATGTTTCCAGCCTCCTCTACGCAATTGCCCGTTAACATTAAATACCGGTGATTTATCGCTGTTATAATACTCCTGAAAACATTTGATATCCGCATCATGCTCCACCGACCAGGCGATCATTTTCTTTGATGAAACATAGTTTTCATTTCTGAGATGCGCATAATTATTGAAAACACGTACGTTGTAGCTCAATACTTTCAGCTTCCCTTTATTATTGTTTGAACTGATGGAATAGGTGACTTTGATGAATGCAAGGCCAACAACAAGGAAAACGAGATGAATAAAAAAGGCCTTTTTTAAACCTGGTATATTGATAATGAGCAATAAAAAGTGAATGCCAATAACAATCGGAATGGCAAGGCCAAAAAAGCCGAAAACCCAGATAATATCGGGAGAAATCAGGACACTCAAATAGCATATCAAAGTGAAAATGAAGAAAGCATTTCGGATAATTCTCGTCATTCTGGGATGGATTTAATGTTTGCTTTCTTTCATGATTTCTCTGTCGCGACAGTAAAATTAAAGCTAAAATAAAAATTGCACCAACAAACAGAATCATTCCGACGCGTATTTTTGCTGTCTGCAACATTTATTTGCATTACTTCATTAATTTCGTGTCTTATTGAAGTATAAAAAAATGATAACTGAAAAGAAAATCGCTGTAATTGGTGGCGGCAACCTTGGGGCCTCTATCGCTCAGGGCCTTTTGAAATCAAGACTTTACCACCCTGAAAATATTACGGTTACAAGAAGAAAAATTGAGTTATTGGCAGAATTGGCAAAAAAAGGACTCAACATCCATTCGGATAACGAACTGGCGATGAAAGAAGCAGATGTCATCATCATCGCTGTAAAGCCTAAAGTAGTTGATAAAGTACTGGCAGAGGGCAAATCAGTTCTTAGCAAGGACAAAATCGTGATTTCTGTGGCAACCGGCGTGAAGCTGGCCCATATGCAAACCATTGTCGGAGAAAAAGTCCCGATTTTCAGAGCCATGCCCAATACCGCCATTTCGATCAGAGAATCCATGACCTGCGTTGCTACCAGTAACGGGTCGGATGACCATGTCGGTGAGGTGATTGAAATTTTTGATCAGCTCGGAAAAGCCATCCGAATCAATGAAGAATTGATGGATGCATCTACTGTTTTAGCAGCATGTGGCATTGCCTATGCGCTGCGGTTTATTCGTGCCGCATCTCAGGGTGGCATCGAAATTGGCTTTGATGCCGCCACAGCTCAGACAATTGCTTCACAGACCGTTCGCGGTGCTGCCGGGCTGCTGATTAAGGGGGGGCAACACCCTGAATGGGAAATCGATAAAGTAACTACACCGGCAGGTATTACCATCGCCGGACTCAACGAAATGGAACACCAGGGATTCAGTTCTTCTCTGATTAAGGGCATTAAGACATCCTTCAGCAAAATTGGGTAGGCGTATTGCCATCAGCGACATACACGGATGCCACCGCACTTTCGACAAGCTTATCTTTGAAATACTCGGTGCAGAGCAGAAAGACACGCTCTTTCTGCTTGGTGATTACATCAATAAAGGTCCCGGCTCCAAAGAAGTGCTTGATACTGTTTTTCAATTAAAGAAAACTGGATTTGCCATAATTTGTCTGCGTGGCAACCACGAGCAGTACCTCATCGATGCCCTGTTTGATCCTGAAAAGGAAATGTATTTTTTATCAAGAGGCGGAATTGAAACGCTGCAGAGTTTTGGAGTAAACAGCGTTCGCGACATTCCTGACCGGTACCTGGATTTTTTATGCAATCTGCCTTTTTATCATGAGCTGGATGACTATATGCTTGTACATGCCGGACTTGATTTCAGTGTGGAACATCTTTTTGACAACGAAGATGCCATGTTGAATATACGTGAAATGAATGTGGATGAGACAAGAATTGCCGGAAGAAAAATTATTCATGGCCATGTTCCGACTGCTGTTGAACAAATCGCTGACGGCCTGGATTTTTCCAATGGTCATGTTTCCATCGATGGCGGTTGCGTTTACAATCACATCCACTCGCTGGGAAATCTGACTGCGCTGGAATTAGACAATCGAAAATTGTATTTTCACCATAAAATCGACTGAGCTATGGGAAATATACAACTAATCCAGGGAGACATCACCCACATCGAAACAGATGCCATTGTCAACGCGGCTAATGCATCGCTGAGTGGTGGAGGGGGAGTAGATGGCGCCATCCATAGAGCCGGAGGCCCGGAAATAATGGAGGCGTGCAAAAAAATCGGTGGTTGCCCTACAGGTGAAGCCGTCATCACCACTGCGGGCAGATTACCTGCGAAATTCGTAATACATACTGTGGGGCCGGTGTGGAATGGAGGTAAATTAGGCGAGCCGTCAAAACTAGCCTCCTGTTACCGGAATAGTCTGAAACTGGCACATGAAAACAAAATCAGTTCCATCGCTTTCCCGAATATCAGCACCGGCGTATATGGATATCCGAAAATGGAAGCAGCCTCCATCGCCATTTCAGAAGTCCAAAATTTTCTGGCGCATTCTTCGCTGCCAGTCACGGTGCAATTCGTCTGCTATGATGACGAAAACTTTCAGATTTACCAAAAGCTGCTTGAGCAGCAATAAGGTATTGGTTATATCTGGTCTTGAAGGGAAAACATCCTGCCCGGCCATATGATGGCCGGTCGCATGGGAATTATACATGTTCAAAAAACGCACACCTTCTTTCCGGACTCAGAGGTATTTAATCCAAAAGAACATCGAATGCGGGGCTTCGCTATATCCCTGGCTTTTGTACAGATCACGTGCATTGAGGTTATCCTTGCGTACCTCAAGGGTGATTTTTCCGCAATTTTTTGCCAAAGCAACAGATTCTGCTCTCTGGATCAACAATTTACCAATCCCTTTCGCTCTGTGTTCCGGGCTTACATAAATATCATGGATATTCAGCAATGGTTTTGCCAGAAATGTCGAGTAGGCATAAAAGCAGGTACAAATGCCTACATAATTGCCATGTGATACCGCAAACAATACCAGGGCACTTGGGTGTTCTTTCATATCGTTTATCAGATTTGCCTTTTGTTCATCATTCCAGACATGCGCCCATCCTCCCATCGGATCAGACATATATGCCGCTGTGAGTTTTAAGAAATTTTCAGCGTGTTCCTCGTTGTGAAGATCTCCAACTACAATCTGTATCTCGTTATCTGTACTCATTTTTCATAGAAAAAATTAAGGTTCAAAAATCTGTTTATATATCTTTTATATTGTACTTCTTGAGATTGATATCATGTTTGGCGATGCGCAATTCAAGTTGTCTTTGAGTAAGCCCCAGGTTTTCGGC